>CALNCD010000059.1 GCA_937874965.1 uncultured Erysipelotrichaceae bacterium
CCAGACGTGGCTGAACCGCGTGATTGAGAATAAAACGATTTTCTGGTGGGGCGGATTGTATCGTTCAACCGAGCATACGGCTTTCCTGAATTTAAAACGCGGAGTTAAAGCTCCGCAGAGCGGTTTTGCACAGTTAAATGGGAAGATAACGTCTGAACAAATCGGAGCCCAGATATTCATAGATGGTTGGGGAATGATTTCAGCTGATCATCCCGATCGGGCTGTGAAACTCGCACATGAAGCAGCAGTAGTTTCCCATGATGGAATTGCAGTTGCATGTGCTGAGTACATTGCTTGTCTGGAGTCGTTAGCCTATACTTCATCGGACGTGGTCACTTTGCTCCGAAGAGCCCTCGGCTGGATAAACAGCACTGAAATAACGGCGCTTGTGGAAGAGATCATCCGTGTATGGGGCACAGGTATTGATTGGCGGCAGGCGCGCGCCTATATTGCGGATAATCATGACTACCGCCGCTATGGCGGGAATTGCCCGATCGTCACTAATTTTCTGGTGATTGTCATGAGTTTGTTATATGGGGGAGACAGCTTTCTGGAGAGCATAGCTATCGCGGTCTCTTCAGGGTATGATACAGATTGCAATGCTGGAAATGTTGGCTGTATTCAAGGGATACGCCTTGGTCTGGATGAACTTCAGAAGAACGCTCAGCTATTGGACCAGGTCAATGATGCCCTTTATGTTGTTGATGCAAAGGGAGACTTTGCCATTACAGATGCAATCCAAATGACTGATTTAATCGTTTCCTATTATGCACAGCTCAATCAGCTTTCCTATTCAAAACCTAAGCAATTCCATTTTCCGCATCAATCACGCCAAGGCTGGCAGCTGAAAGATGCAGTGCAGTTTAGCCAGGCAACGGATGGTTTGTCTTTCAGGATTGATCAGGAAGCAGAAATCAAGCACGCCAGCTGGCTTAATTCGGATTCCGCTTCCGGATATGCCTGGATGGGCTCTCCGCAGCTTTCCTTCGGGCAAAGCGTCCATTATTCGATGAGCATTGATGAAGGCGTAAAGTATCATTTCTTTATTGAATACCTGGATGGTCATGAAAATCTGGTCCGGCTGCCGATTGATAAATGCAGTGACGGCATGGTTAAGCTTCCTGCCAATGACGCTTATGTTATTCTGGATTATGGATTTATGTTCAAAGCAGAGGGTAATGCCTCGGTGACGCTTCATCATTTTGAAATTGAAGGTTCACCGAACATTCAGTATCTTGGAACATACGAGATGTCCCCGAATTACTTGACGGGGCGATTAGCGCCGAGCTGGTCACGGGCATGGCGGGACTCGACTTCCAATAGTACAGTCGATCATCTTTCCACTTTCTGTGTTTCGCACGTCGAAGAGAATGGCTTGTTTTTAACAGGAAATGGGACTTGGAAAAACTATCATGTCTCAACTCGGATCGAATTATCCATGCAGAAATCTGGCGGTATTGTCTATCGTGAATGCGGATTGAAACGGTTCTATTTTGTCGGATATCACATGAATGAGCTAATTGTCAGCTACCATCGTGATGATCAGCAATCAATTCTGTATCGCGAGCCTTATTGTCTAAATGAGGGGAATACAGTCGATATCGATGTTTCTGTATTCAAGGATCACCATACGATTATCCTGCAGAACAAGAAAATTGAATTCAATCATTCGGGTCATTTGAGCGGAGGTCTGGGGTTTCTTGTTTCGATGGGAACTCTGCTGGTCTTTGGTCTTAAAATTAATGAAATTTCGAAGTGAGTCAGCAATGGCGTTGAAAGGCGGTAGTTATGTTAGATCGTAGCCAGTTGAGAACAGCAAGTATGTATCAGGTCTTTACACGGAATTATTCCCAGGAAGGAACATTCAAAGCGTTAGAAGATGATCTTGGCCGCATTGCCGAGATGGGGTTTGATTATCTGTATCTCACGCCGATTCATCCGATCGGTGAACTGAATCGTAAGGGCAAGCTAGGGAGTCCATATGCGATTAAGGATTATTACGCTGTTGATGTTGCTCTTGGAACATTGGATGAATTTGATGCACTAGTCAAAGAGGCACATCGTCAGGGCTTGAAAGTTGTTCTTGATATCGTGATTAATCATACGTCAAGAGACCATGATTTCACGAAGACACATCCAGAGTATTATTACCAGAAAGATGATCATTCATTCTTCAATCGATTTGAAGAGTGGAGCGATATCTATGACCTTAACTACACAAGTCCGATGCTTCAAAAAGAAATGATTGATATGCTATGCTATTGGGCTCAACGAGGAATTGATGGGTTCCGATGCGATGTCGCTTCTCTTGTTCCTGTTTCATTTTGGAGAGATGCAAAGCAAGCAGTTTCAGCAATTAATCCAGAGATGCTCTGGCTTGCGGAAAGCTCGCATGGTGAGTTCATCGCTAAAATGAGGGCTCGTGGCTATGAGGTCGCTTCAGATGCGGAATTGTTCGAAGTATTTGAATGCTGTTACAATTATGATTCCCATGATATTCTGGTTGAAACACTTCGACGCAACCTAAGTCTGACGGAATACCAGAAACGGTTAAGGCAGCAGGAATGGCAATATCGAGCTGATTACATCAAGTTGAATGCGATAGAAAATCATGATCAAGAAAGGGTTATGCATTGGACACGTGATGTCTTGCGAAGTAATCAATGGCTGGCTTTCTCGTGGTTCTTGAAAGGAATGGCATTTGCTTACGCTGGTCAAGAATTCTATGAAACCAATCATCCGTCGCTTTTTGATAAAGATCCAAATCAAAAGATGGGGAATGAGATAAACAGCGGTCAATTGATCAAGCGGTTAAATCAAATCAAGAAAATGGATTTTAACCGTGAACATAGTGACTATCAGGTCCATGTTACAGAGAGAGAATATTTCAGGGTTGAATATTTCACGCCTGAAAAGCGGGTTATCGGAATATTCAATGTCCGATTACTTGCAGATACGATAGATATAGGTGTCAAGGACGGGATTTATACAAATCTGATTGACGGCTTGACATTTGAAGTTCGGGAAGGGAAAATTGCTTTATCCGAAGTTCCGCTGATTTTTGAAGAAAGGTTGGATTAGTCTATGGCAGGCGTAGTTCTGAAAAATGTGAATAAGATATATGAAAATAAAGTTCAAGCAGTCTTTGATTTTAATCTGGATATTGCTGACAAGGAGTTTGTTGTCTTCGTCGGACCTTCCGGGTGCGGGAAATCAACGACACTCCGCATGATTGCCGGTCTGGAAGAAATAAGTTCAGGGGAGTTATACATCAATGACCGCTTATGCAATGAAGTGGCCCCAAAGGACCGCGATATTGCGATGGTATTTCAATCCTATGCGCTTTATCCGCATATGAGCGTCTATGATAATATGGCCTTTGCTTTGAAAATGCGCAAAATGCCGAAAGATGAAATTGACAAGCGAGTCCGTGAGGCTGCTGAAATTCTGGAAATTACGGATTTCCTTAAGCGAAAGCCAAAACAGCTCTCCGGCGGTCAGCGTCAGCGGGTTGCCTTAGGACGTGCAATTGTTCGAAATGCACAGGTTTTCCTTATGGATGAACCTCTTTCAAATCTGGACGCGAAACTGCGTGTACAGATGCGCAGCGAAATCATCAAGCTTCATGAGCGGTTGCAGACGACCATGATTTACGTTACCCATGATCAAACCGAGGCGATGACAATGGCAACCCGGATTGTCGTGATGAAGGACGGGTATATCCAGCAAATCGGAGCGCCTAAGGAAATCTATGATAAACCGGACAACATGTTTGTTGCTGGATTCATCGGAAGTCCAGCCATGAATCTGATTCAGGGAATCTACGAAAACGGATTCTTTACTGCCAAAGATCATCGGATTTCTGTACCAGCAATCATGAAGAGCCCCTTGGCAGAGTACGAGGGTAAACCGGTTGTTTTGGGTGTCCGCCCGGAAGACCTGCATATCGAAGGAATCGTATCCGAGACCTATCCTGAAGCTGTCGTTGAATTCAAGGTTGATGTTGCGGAACTCCTAGGTCATGAATATATCTTGCACGGAACATTTGGCGATAACTTAATTCAGGCAAAGGTTGACTCAAGAACAGATGTTGACGCCCATAAAGCCATTCAACTAGCCGTTGATCTGTCCAAGGTTCATTTCTTTGATCCTCAAAGCACGCTGCGCATCGAATAAGAAGGCTGCCTACCGAGAAGGAAATCTTCAACGGAATTGCATAGAAAAAGGATTGAGTCCAACTAATGGATTCAATCCTTTTTTTGTAAGCGGCCGTTCTGAGAAAGGTTTTGTCCGTTCTGTTTCGGCAGACGCTCTATTTCAGGTTCTTAGGTTTACGAATCACGTCGATAAGTGATCCATCACGGTATTCAACCAAAGCAACGACCTTGTCTTCAAATTCAATCGGATCCGGAACACCGCAGGTAGTGTAAGCGATGTCTCGGAGTTCTTCAATTGTCTTAAGCGGGATATCCGTCTCTTTCAGAGCCTTAAGCAAATCTTGGCGCAACGGGTTCACGGCAACACCATAATCGGTTACAACGATATCCACACACTCGCCTGGTGTCGTTATGGAAGTG
>CALNCD010000060.1 GCA_937874965.1 uncultured Erysipelotrichaceae bacterium
CATAAGCCCAGCTACAATTCCTTTTTTACTCAAGTATTTATTCCGGAACTCACTTAAATCTTCCAAAGATTTACAGTTCTTCAGTTCTTTGACCCACTCATTGAGCGAATCATTCAAATCGATCATCATTTTATCTCCTTCCATAAAAAAAAGCCATCCCAACAGGAACGACTCGCGCGGTACCATCCTGATTTATCCCGAAAAGGATACACCTTAGCCTCTTAACGCGAGTGACGGGAATGATTAGTTCCTCTCCAAGCTGAATTCACACGATCTTAACTGATAAGTCACACCATTCCCTATCATCTCTTTGCCTAAGACTCCCGTGTTACTCTGGCTCTTCTTCAATTTACACTTTGATTATACAAGAAAACACTCTGGAATGAAAGAGCAAATCCCAATAACCATCCAAGTCATAAGCCTCTTCGTGAGCGGAAACCGTTATGACCAGTATCAAAGTCAACCATGTCATACACGTAACCTGCATGACCCATCTCCCGGCGCTTTAGCGGCAATGATAGCAGAGAATAGCTGTTGCTATCGCAACATTCAAGGATTCAAAGCGCACGGTTTCAATCGTTGTATACCCGTTGCAAAGGGCAAGAACCTCTTCACTGACTCCTTGGCCTTCATTTCCGACAACAAAAGCGACATGATCGTTAGGTACCTCAGCCAGTGGCGTTCCCTGCCGTACATCCGTCCCAATAACCCGTATACCCTCAGCAATCAATGCGCTAATCCGCTCCTTCAAGGACTCACGCAGTACTGGAAATTCAAAGACTGCACCCTGTGAGGAACGAATAACCTTGTCATTGAAACAATCGACACAGGATTCTGAACAGACTACGCCATCAAAGCCAAATGAATAAGCTGTACGGATAATCGTCCCCATATTCCCTGGATCCTGAATGCCATCGCATAGAATGAGTTTACGAGGCTGGTCCAATGGATAATGCGGAAAAGCAACGACTGCAAAAGAGCGCGAACCGGATGTTGTCATTGAGAGCGAATCAGCAACAGCCTCAGAGATCCACAGCGTATCAGGGAAATGATAGATATCCGTTTCCTGCTCTGTTAACAGGATTCGTTTAACCAGATGCTGGCGCAGGCATTCTTCAATGAGATGCTCCCCTTCCACCACGATTTCCTGGTGGAATTCACGATACTTTCGCTCTCTTAAATGCCGTAGATGCTTGATGATTTGATTTTGCTTTGATGTGATAATTTCCATAATAACCTCAAGATGATTATACCATTCCTAGTTCTGTTAAAACAATTGGCAAAGAAAAAACAAAAGAAAATACTCCGAAGAGTATCATCAAGCTCGATTATTGCTGAGCCAGTTTTTGACGGAATGCGATATCGGATCGGACGATATCGTCCAAGCTAAGCTCAGGTTTCCACCCAAGGATTTCTTTCGCCCGCTTTGTTGAAGCAATCAGTTTCGCCGGATCACCTGGACGACGTTGTCCATAACTGTAATTCACTGGATAGTACTTTTCAACGGCCTCAACAACTTCCTTAACCGAATATCCGGAATTCGAACCAAGATTGAAAATTCCAGACTGATGCTGGTTTACAACATATTCCGCGCCAAGAACATGTGCTTTGGCAAGATCGGTAATGTGGATATAATCACGGATACACGTTCCATCCGGTGTATTATAATCATCGCCGTAAATAACCATGGAATCCCTGAGTTTCAAAGCCGTCTGAACAGTTATCGGGATAATATGGGTCTGAACATCCTTCTTCAGACCGATTTCCAGACTTGCATCAGCGCCGGCAACATTGAAGTAGCGGAAGATGCAGTATTGCATCCCGTACGCAGCACAGACCCATTTGATTTCCCGCTCTGCTGCCAGTTTTGTTTCTCCATAAGGGTTAATCGGCAAGAGAACATCATCTTCTTCACACGCATCCTTTGTACTATCCCCATAAACTGCCGCAGTGGATGAAAAGACAACGTTCTTGATGCCATGTTCAACCATGACGGCCAACATGATTCTGACACCCTCGACATTATTGTGGTAATACTCAAGCGGCATTGTGACGCTTTCAGGCACAATTAACTTGGCAGCAAAATGCATCACTACATCGAAGGGCTTCTTCTTTGTTTCAATCGTAAAGATTTGGCTGAGACAGTTCTGATCAGT
>CALNCD010000061.1 GCA_937874965.1 uncultured Erysipelotrichaceae bacterium
GCGACTTAAAAACGCTAGGCGTCCGACCGACAGATACGATGTCAATCCACGCGCCCGCGAGGGGCGCGACGCTATACCTTTTGAAATGACACCGGGTATGCTCAATCCGATTCCGGAAAGGGATGTCTTCTTATCAACGTTGGCTATCGTTTCAGTCAGTACCTGAACCAATTCACTATGGGTTTCAGGCGTCTTGATTTTTTCACGGTCGAAGCACTCCCCTACCGAATTGACACACCCGTACTTGATATCGGTCCCGCCAATATCAAATCCCAAGAAGGCTATCCTCTTCATGTTTTCTCCTTTCTATCTCATTGCTATTCGAGAGATTATGCCTATTATATCTTCGATGAAAACGCTTATATATCATATGAGTGAAATAACTACCACTATTTTGATTTGTTTGCATGGCCTATTCATTCACCTGAATCCCTTCGTATTGCGGTTATCACACAAACTTCGATAACAGACCATCGACAGGCACTGATCGGCATATCAAGGGGATACATTGCATCTAATCCGAGCGAAGCGACTGCTGCAAATCATCGCTTCAATGATACGCCGGCTGCTGAACTGATCCTGAACCAGTTCAGTCACTATCAGCTTGAAAGTAAACGCTGGCTTCTTCAGCACTGTACAATCCCCTCTCTGTCTCTCTGGTTAATCACGTGGATTAGGGCACAAAAAAAGCCACTTCATGGAAGTGGCCTGTATATACTTAATCATTTATACGAAACGTGAAGTGATCCAACGGCCCTAACTGGTCAAGGAGAATAAACTGATCATCCCGAAGGCGTCCGATCACGTTAATGCGTTCATCATACGGCCGTGTCTTCAAAGCAATCTGCACTTCTGCTTTGTACTGTTGATACCCTTCATTTAAAATCAGAATATCACCGCGTTCAATCGTTTGGGGTCTCTGTCCATTCCAGGGAATTGATGTTTTGAAATAAAGAAAGCGTGCATTTGATGAACGGATCATGTAATCTGAACAATCCGCACGATACTCATGATTACGCCCAAGCAGTTCGCGTTCAACATCAGAAATCATCGGTCCGTTGCCGTTTTCAATCTCCAGCTCAATGATCGGGCTAAAGAATGCCTTGGAAATCATTTCAAGTTCTTGCATACTTGCATAGGCATTCCCAACAATAATATCATCAATCAGACCGCTTTGTTTCAGCCATTTCACTTGGGTATCAACAGGGATATCACGATGGATTTCGAGCGTGCAAAGCCCTTCCTGTAATGGCCATGGACCTATTTCTCCCTCCAAAGACGTGATAAAGGCAGCGGTTTTGAGATTGGCATGCCGGAAACGTTTTGATGTTTCGATAAACTGATCGATCGAAAGTCCGGAGAACCGTTGAGGAAAAAAGTTATGACACCCGACCAGCTGGTCGCTATTGGGCTTATACCTTAAAAGCTGCTCAAGCATTCCATCATTGATGCTCATATTGATTTCAATGGTCATTCCCAATGTGTTCTGTGTCAGTTCGCTGTTTTCTGCCAGAGAAAATCCAGTATCCAGACGAAGCCCCTTGATTCCCATCTCGTGGAAGTACTCAAGATTCTTCGGCTCAATACCAAGAATCTTATACACAAAAGGAGCGACATCCACAAAAACATCATAGCCAAGAGTATTGGCCTCCTTGATAATCGCACGATATTTAGGCAACAATATTTCCTTGTCAATAAAGATCAACTGCAAAAAACTGATAAATACCCTTGAAAACCCGAGTGATTGAGCCGCTTTGAGATATTCAATATCTCTTGATAACTCTGATTTCTCCGGATAAAGCGATATGCCTAACTGCCTCATAGTACCTCCTCAATTCTATTGGTGTAATCACATGTTCATTCATTTCATGTCAAGATATTGATTCTGCAGAAGAAGAGACCTGTAAGATTTTCGATTTCTGCTCAGACATCTTTGATATCTGCGATAACTTGGCTTTTTATTTCCCTCGAGCCTGAAACAGCCAATCTGAGCCACTCAGGTTTATCTGAATTCCAGTCATATGCTGCACCCAGATAACATCTGTAAGGAATGCTCTCAATGAAAGGAAGCTTACGCTTCCTCCTTGTTCACTTTCTTATCACTGTCGGTCTTCGTACTTGAATCATCTGATGGCTTACTCGCATCCAAAGCCAGCTTAGTACCTGCAAAATTATTCAAAATCGAAACAAGATCAATCCCTGTCCCTTCTTTGAGTCCTTCAACAACACCAAAGGATGACTTCATTGTATCACTGACTACTTTCTCTGCGTTGCCTTCACCGAACATAATGATCTTCTCGGTCTTCGCTAACGGTTCAGCAGCACCGCGGACAATTTCCGGGAGTTTTTCAATCATCATCTGAGACAGTGCCTGTTGATTATATTGGTTGAGTGCTTCTGCCTTTTTCTGGATAATTTCAGCTTCAGCCAGCCCGACCTTCCGAATAGCTTCAGCCCGCTTCATTTCAGCTTCAGCCTCACGCTCAATTTCAAATGCCCGGGCCTCAGCATCCTTCTGACGCTTGTACAATTCAGCTTCGGCAATCTGGTTAGCCCGATAGCGGTCAGCATCAGCCTGCTTCTCGATTGTCGCTCTCAGTGATCTCTCAGCAACTTCAACTTCCTTGTTTTTCTTTTCGACTTCCCGCTCGGTTTTCGCAATTTCCGCATTGACTGTTTCAACTTCTATTTCCTTACGGGCAATCTGCTGGGCAATCGAATAGGAAGCATCAGACTTAGCCTGCTCCGTATCCGCCTGTGCCTTCAAGGTTGCTCGCTTGATGGCTAATTCATTCTGCGTAATGGAAATCTGCTTCTGCGAGGTTACTTCAGCATCATTCGCCTGTGAATTCGCCTGCGACTGGGCAATCTTTATATCACGTTCAGAATTTGCACGCGCAATAGCCGCTTCCTTCTGAATCTTTGTGACATTATCAATACCGAGATTTTCGATGACATTATTGTCATCAACAAAATTCTGAATGGTTAAGTTGATAACGCTTAATCCCATATTGGCTAATTCCTTAGCCGTACTTTCCTGAGCATTCTGAGCAAAGACATCCCGGTTATGCACCAGCTCTGTCAATTCCATCTGCCCAATAATCTCACGCATGTTCCCTTCAAGAACCTGCTGGGCAATCGATGCGATGTAATGCTTGTCCTTATTCAAAAAATTCTCTGCGGCTTTCTTGATTGCGACATCCTCTGAACTTACCTTGACATTCGCAACCCCATCCACCCGGACATTGATGAATTCACGGGTAGGAACAGCAGACTCTGTCTTGATATCCACTTGGACCAAACTGAGTTCCAACTCATCCTTACGTTCAATAAACGGAATCTTGATACTCGCACGACCAATGACAAATTTAGGCGTCTTGCGCAATCCGGAAATGATGTAAGCCCGATCAGGGGGTGCCTTGACATATCCGGAAATAATAATTCCCAGAACGATCACAACAACCAAGACAATACCAATCATCGTAATGTTATTACTAATAAAGTCCATGACAATTTCTCCTTTTTTTAATTATATAGTCTTTCTATTGCAGATTCAACTGCGTTTAAAGTGCTTTGACAAACGACAGGAACCCCGTATCATCACTCGAATAATCGGGGGTCAACGCCTTCTCATCACTAAGCAGGCAATTTGTCACCAGATACGTCGTTACCCCGATCTTAGCTGCAATCAGGTCTTCCAGCGCATTGTTTCCGACCATCATGCACTCTTCCCCTTCAAGATGATTGACAGCCATGATTTCCTTATAGTATTCAATCTGCGGCTTACAATAATGGCTTTCCTCAAAGTAAGTCACTGAATCAAAAAATGACCGGTCAATGCCGGTCCAGGCAATCCGTTTTTCAATTGCTTCCTTAGGAAACATCGGGTTTGTAGCAATCCGACAAGAATAGCCCTTCTGCTTCAGAAGCGCAACTGACTCCTGCATTGCTTTTGATGTCCACGTTGCCGCCCGGGTTGCATCAAAGCCTTGACTGTAATAATTAGCAATAACCGGTTCAATAGCCTCAAAAGCATCAGTGCCGATAATCTGACGGAACTCGTCAAAGAAAACTGTCTCGTTGGTTTTGTACTCCGTATTAAGCACCATAGACTTTGTTGCCTGCCAGATTGAAGCAACCAACTGCTTGATATCCATAACATCGCCGCATGCCTGATGCAGCGACGTAAAATAATACGTTTCAAATTTCTTCTCATCCATTGGAAGCAGTGTCCCATCTAAATCAAATAAAAATGTCTTTATCGCCATAGTCATAAACCTCGCTTTCCTATTATCATAACAAAAAACAGCACCTTATGTGTGCTGTTAACGGTAATATTGTTTTAATCTTTCTGAAATCACATAGTCCAACCGACTCGCCTGCGAGACAGATTCCACCCCATACAGAGCTAGGATAAAGCGGATATCCCTTAAGAGTTCCTGTGTCATCTCGATTGTCCTTTCAACGCCTTCATTCATCAGGCGGACCAAGAACCAGCTTGATAATCCGACTGCACGTGCACCAAGCACAAAGCATTTCACACAATCCATGGCAGTCTTGATACCGCCGGATGCCAGGACAGTCATCTGAGATTGAAGCGAGGATGATTGCAATAGACTCTCCACAGCGGTCAATCCAAAATTGTCCAAACCTTCAGGAAGACGGGATGAACCACGTTGCTTTTCAATGGCGATAAAATTTGTCCCGCCCTTTCCGGAAATATCCACAGCATGGACACCAAGGGCTAAGAGATGCGAAAGGGTCTGATAGCTCATGCCAAACCCGACTTCTTTCACGATCACCGGTACTTCGATGGATTCCACAAGTGATTTGAGCGATGAAGACCAATGACTGAAATCCCGCTCACCCTCGCTCATCACAAGTTCCTGAGGGCGGTTCACATGAACCTGCAAGGCATCTGCATCCAGCATCCGAACAGCTTCATGTGCCCTTTTCAATGAATTCTCTGCTCCGACATTAGCCAGCACAATACCCTGAGGATTGACATCACGAACAACCTTGAAGCTGCCTGCAAGGTCAGAATCATCCAAAGCAGCACTCTGAGAACCCACCGCCATCATCAAGCCGCATTCCCGGGCAACAATTGCCAGATCACGGTTAATATCTGATGTCATCTCAGATCCGCCGGTCATAGCATTGATATAGATTGCAGTCGTCGTCTTCCCCAGAAAAGAAACATTAAGATCGATAGCATCACTTTGAACATCCGCAACAGAATTATAGAGAATATCCAATTCATCAAAAGCATGGTTGACTTCCGTATTTTGCTGATAAGCCAAGCGAACATGCTCATCTTTACGCTGTGATCGTGTCATAATCCCTCCATATCTGTAAATCCAGAACCTGAACTCCAGTCTCTTTTATCACTTGTTCAAGGGCTGTTCTCGAAGCTTGAGACACTGGATTAAACGCCAAAGCGCAATCGCCTCCGCCAGCACCGCTTATTTTGCAGATCCAATCCGCCTGCTCCGCCAATCCCATGGCCTGGCTCAACATCGGCGTCTCAATCGGCAACCCTGTTTGCTTTGACAGTTTCCTCATCCATTGATGATAATGCCGTATTCCTTCCAGAAAACAGATACTGTCCTTTTCGGATACGGCTTCAAGAAGTGCCGCCATAACGGCTTGCGCTTCATTATCGCTCAGCTTGGCCGAATCCGGGAAACTGCTTCGCCAATCCAGATAATGCCTGACCATTGCCGGACTCTGAACTGGAGAGACACTCCACAAT
>CALNCD010000062.1 GCA_937874965.1 uncultured Erysipelotrichaceae bacterium
TTTCACGGCCTGCTGTTCGGTTTCCCATTCTAATTTAGGGTGGTAGAGATCAATGATAATCGCCAGATTGTTCATTAATAGAATACCGATTGTTCCCATTATAAGTGATCCTAATGTCAGCAGAATACCGGCATTAAAAAATAGTGAGACACTTAAAATGGAAATCAAATAGGCAATCATTGAAATGAACAGTCCGCTGAGTACCTTAGCCCTGATTTGGACGGAATAAGGAACTGGAATAATTTTCATGAAATACAGATTCTGTCCTTCTCTTGAAAGTGCTGTCGCACTGATCGAGTTCGTTGAGGCAAGAAAAGATCCGACGAAGAAACTTCCTACCATCACATAGGCAAAGAACTCAGGGGAATTTTTCAAGGTCTCAAAAAGGGCAGAGAATGCTTCCAAATCGATAATACCACTGGCAACATAAATCACAATCAGAATTGGAAATATCAATACAGCAGAGATACAATTCAAAAGATATGATGGCGTTCTGAAGAGTATCCGGAGTTCTTTAATGACGTAGGCTTTAAGTATGCTGGACTGTTTTGTTTGTGAATTGAGTTCAGATTCATTCAGGTTTTTCCGTTTATTTGAAGACTCTCCGATCCCGACAACACCCTTGAAGTAGAGTGCTTTAGCAACCGCTAGAAACAGAAGAATGGCTACACCGTTCGCAATAATCATCCAGAGTGCTTGAAGCATGTCTGAATCGGCCAGAGCCTGTGCTGCAAACTTTAATGGCAATAAAAACCTGCTGATCTGTTGAAAGAGATCAAGCGTATTTCCGCTGATCAGATTTTGCAAGGCATCAGGTGATACTGCAGTTAATGTCTGAATGAAGAACGATATCCCGATTGCAAAGAAAATCGCAAACCCGGAAATCAGATAATTGAAGAGATCCTTATTTTTGATAAACTTCAAACTTGCAAACAGGACCATCAGAATTATCGATATCAAGGCAATCGGAAAAACCGGAGCAAGCAGCATGACTGCAAGGGCAATAAGGTAGAAGAGAATCCCTGGATGGTATAGCGTGATCGTTCCGATAAACACCGGGATCAAAAATACGAAAGTGACAATGTATTCATAGACCAACGCATTTGCAAACTTTGCCGCAATGATAACTTCCGTAGAGACAGGCATGGTCAAATAGGTTTCTGTATCTCTTGAAAAGTAGTACAAGGCAGGAATTGTAAAGAACCCGAAGATGAGAGTAATGAAGAATACCATCATCAAAATTGCAAAATAAAACAACGGCGTCAAGGACAGGCTGGCAAAAGCAGGAAGTAAGGTCTGGGTTATGTAGAAAATCAGGTAGAGAATCGGCAAACTGCAGATAGCCAAGTAAATGAAGAGGACAATGACAAGAACGCGATAACCTGTGCTTTGTTTCTTCATGCCTTGGCTGAAGCCGCTTTTCAACATGACTTTCAGCAATGTCCACCATTGTTTAATCATCGTTGGGTCACCTCTAAGAAGATTTCCTCAAGCGAAAGATTTTCATACTGTGTTTTAAGGGCTTCGAGTGTTCCATCATAGAGAAGGGTTCCGTGATTAATGATGATGATTTTGTCACAGAGTTTCTCAGCCACTTCCAGAACATGGGTTGAGAACAGTACGCTTTTTCCGGCTTGTGTACGTTTCCGCATCATCTCTTTCAGAACATACGACGATTGCGGATCCAGACCAGTCAAAGGCTCATCAAGAATCCAGATATCAGGATCATGGACCAAGACGCCCATAATCATCATTTTCTGACGCATACCGTGAGAATAACTTACGATCTTATCCGAAAGGGCGGAACTCATTTCAAAGTCTGCAGCGAGCGACTCGATACGTTGTTTACGGAGCTGCGAATCCATTCCATAAATATCAGCTACGAAGTTCAAATACTCAATTCCTTTCAACCGCAGAAACAAATCCGGGCTATCCGAGACATACCCGAACTCGCGCTTTGCAGCAATCGCATCTGTCTGAATATTATGACCGTTCAGAATGATATCACCTTTTGTCGGACTCACTATACCTGTAATCATTTTAAGCGTTGTCGTTTTTCCAGCGCCATTGGGTCCGATAAAACCGACGATACTGCCGTTTTCGACATCAAAACTCAGATCATTCACAGCGAGTGTACTACGTCCATAAACCTTGCTTACCTGTTGAATACTAATCATAAATACTCCTATTCCAGTGCCAATCCGACAGCGGATTGAACACGATTTAACTTATCAAGCGCCCGTTGATTTACCTTTTGCGCCCCGTGTTGGAGAACATCATGCAGATACGACGAATGGATGATCGCGTCATAGCGTTTTTGTATCGGTTCAAGGGTGCTGACCACGCAATCGGCGACCTGTTTCTTGAATTCACCATACTGCATTCCGCTGAATTGTTCTTCGGTCTCTTTAAGGGATTTATCAGCCAATGCCGCATAAATGGTAAGCAGATTGCTGATCCCTGGCTGGTTTTCGGGGTCATAATGAACGGCTCCCAGTGTGTCGGTTTTGGCACTCATAATTTTCTTGCGTATTGATGCCGGATCATCTTTCAGATAAATTGTTCCTTTTAGATCATGCTCGGACTTGCTCATCTTTTTCTCAGGATTGCTGAGGGACATTATCCGGGCACCGACCTTGGGAATAAGAGGGTCTGGGACTTTAAACAATTCACCGAAGCGGTTGTTCATCCGCTGGGCAATATCTCTGGTCAATTCGACGTGCTGTTTCTGGTCCTCGCCCACCGGTACATAGTCAGCATCATACAGTAAGATGTCTGCGGCCATTAAAGTCGGATACGTGTAAAGACCGCCTGTGATCAGGTTGTTTTTATCTTTCACCTTATCCTTGTATTGGGTCATGCGGTTCAATTCACCTGTATACGTAAAACAGTTCAAAATCCAGCCTAGCTGAGCATGGGCTTTGACGTCACTCTGCAGAAATAAGGTGGCTTGTTCAGGATCCAATCCGCAAGCCAGGTAAAATGCAATGCAATCCCGGAGGTTTTCACGCAATTCCTCTTGTTCGATCGGCAATGTAATGCAATGAAGATTCGCAATAAAAATCAGTATATGGTAGTCTTGCTGATACTTTACGAACTCACGGATTGCTCCAATATAACTTCCAAGATGCAACTGTCCGCTTGGCTTGATGCCGCTTATCATAGTTTTCATATTTCTCTCCTTTTTTCAAAAAAAAAGCACCTGAAGGGGCGCGAAAGCGCGGTGCCACCCAACTTGTAAAAAGCCTTTAATCCGGTAACGGCGAAAACCGAAAGCATTAATCAATGGTCCATTCAAACGCTCATTGTGATAAGTCGCAGCACCCTTATTTCTCTGAAACAACCCGACGTCTTACTCTTTCCATTCTGCTTTGCTTTCATTAAATCACTAATGTATTAAAAAGACAAGGTATCTCTCTGCATTTCCTTGATTTATGCCCTCGATTCATTTAAAATTAGAAGTGTTAAAGCTTGTTTTGAAGTTGGGAGGGATACGATGATTATTGTATATACATCACCAGGATGTGCATCGTGCAGAAAAGTCAAAGCATGGTTAAAAGAACGAAATCTGAAGTTCATTGAAAAAAATATATTCACCACTTCCTTGAATGAGGGAGAAATCAAATATTTGTTAACACGTAGTGAAAACGGAACCGAAGACATTATTTCAAAACGCTCTAAGGTCATTCAGGAAACAAAACTTGACCTGGATGAAATGAGTGTCAAAGAATTGGTAACCTTTATCCAAACCAATCCTTCCGTCTTAAAACGTCCGATCATTATTAATGAACGAAACTTCCAAGTGGGTTATGATGAAGAGGAAATTGGTGCCTTCATTCCACCTGAGCTTCGAAAATTACAGACGCATTGCGATTCATCCTGTGAGAACTATGATGAGTGCACCAGTATTGATAAGAAGAAAGCTGTCTAGACAGCTTTCTTTTAGACAGGTCAACTCTGATTCATGGATGGAGTGAGACTTTTGTACGAATAGAATAGGAAGGTGAAATAACATGAAAGTACTTGTAGGCTTATCCGGGGGAGTTGATAGCGCGGTTGCTGCCTATATTCTCAAACAGCAAGGCTATGATGTAACCTGTGCTTTTATGCGGAATTGGGATGCTTATACGAATAATGATATCCAGGGGAATCCAACAATTCTTGATCCTCAATGCCCTCAGGAAGTGGATTATGAGGATGCTCGCAATGTTGCAGATAAACTTGGACTTGAACTACTGAGAGTCGATTTTGTTAAGGAATACTGGGATGATGTCTTCTCAGTGTTCCTGGAAGAGACCAAGAAAGGTAGAACTCCAAATCCGGATATCCTGTGCAATCGCCACATCAAGTTTGATGCCTTTTACCAGTTTGCGAAATCCAAAGGCTTTACCCATCTGGCAACCGGACATTATGCACGGATTATAAAAGAGGACGGCCGATGTTATATGGCTAAGGCAATTGATCGCAACAAAGACCAGACATATTTTCTTGATCAGGTTGCTGATGAGACACTGCAGAATGTTTTGTTCCCTTTAGGCGATTTAACCAAGCAGGAGGTTCGTGCATTGGCGAATGAACTCGGCTTATCAGTCGCTGCCAAAAAAGATTCAACAGGAATTTGTTTTATCGGTGAACGTCATTTCCAAGCCTTCATGCAGAACTATCTGGAAAAGCGGGAGGGTGCGATTATGGATGTTAATTCAAATCAAATTTTAGGAAAACATGCTGGTGTGATGTATTATACAATAGGGCAGCGCCATGGTCTGGGTATCGGCGGTTCCATGGGACCTTGGTTTGTTGTCGGCAAGGATGTTACACGCAATATTCTGTATGTTTCAACAATGGCGCAGAAGGAATGGTTATTGAGCGATTCGGTTATCATTTCTCGTATCAACTGGTTCGGCGATACCCGTGTTGATATGGATTGTCAGGCGAAATTCCGATACCGTCAGCAGGATAATCCTGTTTCAATCCGCTGGATTGATCATGATCATCTAAAAGTCACCTGTCATCCGGCGGTATTAAGTGTCACCTGCGGGCAGGAAGCTGTCTTCTATGATGGTGACCGTTGTCTCGGTGGCGGTGTAATTGAGACAACGGTCGCCATCATAGAAGACAGCTTCCTGTTGTAGTATTTGAAATCAGGTGAAATATGGATAAAGTGCAAGGTACATACAGCGCAACATTGTTTGAGTCAACCTCAAATGGCTTTAAAGTCTGTCGCTTCAAGGAAAACAAAGTCAATGAAAAATCGTTAACCATCACCGGCTATTTTCCGCCATTAGAGCCTGATCCCCTGTATGAATTAGAAGGAGACTACATTGAACATCCTCGTTTTGGAATGCAATTCAGTGTTCACTCCATTCGGAAACTGCTGCCTCAGGACCGGGATATGGTTATCCGGTTTCTGAGCGGACCGCTTTTCCCAGGCATCGGTGAAAAACTCGCGACGGAAATTATTGATGTCTATGGAGATGATATTCTAGTTAAGCTCAAAGCCGATCCGATGATGCCCCTTCATCTGAAACGATTGACACCCAAAAAGAAGGAAGCATTAATTCTTGGCCTTACCCAGAATGGTGATCTTGATGAAGCCATTGAGTTTTTTACGTTGCATGGCTTGAGTATACGGACCATTATGAAAATCGAGAAAATATACGGTTCTAAGGCATTGCAGCTCATACAGGATAATCCTTACCGTATGATTGATGATATTGACGGCATCGGTTTTAAAAGCGCCGATAAACTTGCGGTCTCAATGGGTTATGAGAAAGACCATCCGCTTCGGCTTCAGGCAATTCTAGTGAGTCTGGTTATGCAGCTATGCATGAGCAGCGGGGATACTTATATTACTGAAGCTGCTTTATTCAATGCTGTTCAAGGCACCTACACATTCAATGAAACTGATTTTGAAGAAACCCTGAATACAGTTGTGTTTGATGGTCGGCTTTCAAGAGAGGACACACGAATCTATCATCATTCCCAATACATGTCTGAAGTTTTCATTGCGGAGTTCTTTAAGTACTTCCCGTTAAGCCATCTCAACCCTATTGATCCAAAGGAAGTCTCCGAAGCGCTGGTTGCAATTCAAAATCATCTTAACATCCAATACGATACGATTCAGACTGAGTCGATTCAGACGTTCTTCAGCCAGGACGTTTCCTTGATTACCGGTGGTCCTGGAACAGGGAAAACGACAATTGTTTTAGGAATCATTGAATTAATTAGATTTTTTTCTCCCGGTTCATCGGTTTTGCTTTGTGCCCCAACAGGTCGTGCTGCCAAACGTCTTAAGGAAATTACCCAGGTCGATGCCCAAACGATTCACAGTGCTTTAAAGTGGGATTTGGAAACCAATACGTTCGGCTGCAATCAAGAAGATCCTCTAGCCTATGATATTCTGATTTTGGATGAGTTCAGCATGGTGGATAATTGGTTGATGGCTAATCTTTTAAAGGCTTCCGCATCAATCAAGAAGATTCTTTTTATCGGTGACAAGGATCAACTTCCAAGCGTTTCACCTGGATTTGTAATCCGGGATTTCCTGGATTCCCGTTTCTTTGCCACGACTGAACTTCAGCATATTTATCGGCAGAAGGAAGGCTCAGAAGTCATTGAGGTTGCGCAAGCGATGAATCATGGATCATTCAATACAACAAATTTCAATAAGGATGTTAAGTTCTATCATTCTTCACCTTCCCAAGTTAAGACTTACATTATCCAGTTAATCGCAAATGCTTTAGATAAAGGGTACACTTTAAATGATATTCAGGTTCTTGTTCCGCAGTACGATTTCACGCTTACAAATAGCCTTGTAACCAATTTTCATTTGCCCAAAACCAGCCTGATGATTATGTATTCAACGGGGACATCGGATTTATTGAAGAAATAATCTTTGCCAACGAGGATGAGAACAATCAGAATCGAATTATCGCAAATTTTGATTCTGTGATTGTTGAATATACCAATGAATCATTCATCAATATTTCCCATGCCTACTGCATGAGTGTTCATAAGGCACAGGGGAGTGAATATCCGATTGTTATTCTGGTGGCCCTACGGCTGTTCGGAATCATGCTCCAGCGTCGGTTATACTATACCGGTATTACGCGGGCATCGAAAGCGCTAATCCTGATCGGTGAAGAAGAAGCGTTCCTCCAGGCAGCCAAAAACAATCAGGTTCATGAACGTCAAACGTATCTTAAACAGCGTTTGGAAGGTTTGGCATAGTGCATTGATTTTTCGGAAAAAGTTGGTATAATGGTGATGATCGAAGTGAAGATAAGTACGGAATTACGATGAACAAGCGAGAAGCCGACTGGTGCAAGGGCTTCACAGTAATTCAGGAAGCTCCTTTACAGAGGAAGTAATCCTTCCCGTAAAACGGCGTTAACGTATTAAGGGCATGATTTAATCATGAACTAAGGTGGTACCGCGTATTAACGTCCTTAGAGGGCGTTTTTTTATTCTTTGGAGGTAGAAAAGTATGATGACGAGCAACGAAATTAGACAGAAGTTTTTAGATTATTTTATTGAGAACGGGCACATGGTTGAACCTGGGGCATCCCTGATTCCAATCAACGATCCAACGTTACTTTGGGTGAATTCAGGGGTCTCTGCTTTAAAAAAATACTTTGACGGACGTGAAAAACCCCGTTCAAACCGAATTTGCAATGTCCAGAAGTCAATCCGTACCAACGATATTGAAAATGTCGGTTATACAGCACGTCATCATACTTTTTTTGAAATGCTAGGAAACTTTTCAATTGGCGATTATTTTAAGCGTGAGGCTATTCACTTTGCATTCGAATTCCTGACCTCAAGCAAATGGATGAACTTTGATCCAGAGAAGCTCTACATCAGTGTTTACACTGAGGATGAAGAAGCATACCGTATCTGGGTAGATGAAATAAAGATTCCTGAACAGCGAATTCTTAAAAGCCCTGATAATTTCTGGCAAATTGGTGATGGTCCTTGCGGACCGAATACCGAAATTTTCTATGATCGCGGAAGTGCTTTCGATCCTGAAGAAGTCGGTGAGCGGCTTTTCTTTGAAGATTTGGAAAATGATCGGTATATCGAAGTCTGGAATGTTGTATTCTCTCAATTTGATGGAAAAGAAGGGGTAGACCGTCATCTGTTCAAGGAATTGCCTCAAAAAAACATTGATACCGGGATGGGCTTTGAGCGTCTAGTCAGCATTGTTCAAAAAGGAGAAACAAATTATGACACTGATTTATTCCTTCCGATAATCCGTGCAACCGAAAAAATAGCGGGTGTTCCGTATTCAGAGCACAAACTGGCTTATCGGGTGATTGCAGACCACGTTCGTACCGTTACATTCGCATTAGGTGATGGTGCTCTATTTGCCAATGAAGGCCGCGGGTACGTCTTGCGCCGTGTCTTGCGCAGGGCTGTTCGCTATGGACGGAAAATCGGCATCACGTCTGTCTTTCTTTATGATTTGGTTGATTGTGTCATTGAAGGCATGCAAAGTTTTTACCCGAATCTTCTCGAGTCACGTGGACTAATCAAACAGTTGGTCAAAGCCGAGGAAGAACGTTTTCTAAAAACCCTCAGTGCCGGTGAATCGATGCTCAGTGATGCTTTGGCATCAACCGAGGGTCAAACACTTGATGGAAAAACGGCATTCAAGCTTTATGATACCTATGGGTTTCCTTTTGAGCTTACTCAAGAAATCGCATCCGAATCCGGATTCAGTGTTGATTCTCCGGGGTTTGAAGAAGAAATGAAAAAGCAGCAGGAGCGTGCTCGTAATGCGCGCACAGATGTGGAATCAATGTTCTCACAATCAAAAGATCTTTTGGAGTTCAAGACTGAAAGCTCGTTTATCGGCTATACTGATTCGGTGTGTGAAGCAAGGGTCATTGGCATTTTCAAAGATGGGAAGCAATTGGAAACGCTCACCGATGGCGGACAGCTGATTTTTGATCAGACTGTTTTCTACGCTGAAAGCGGAGGTCAGGTTGCCGATACCGGAGTAATCAAAAATCCAACAACCGAAATGGTTGTCACTGATGTCCAGAAGGCACCGCATGGACAATTCATGCACTCAGTGACCGTTCACTACGGATCGGTCTCAATCGGTGATCAATTCACTCTGAAAATTGATCGTTCCAAGCGTTTGAAAATCATGAAGAACCACTCCAGCGCCCATCTCTTGCAGGCAGCATTGAAAGAAGTTGTCGGTACACATATTCATCAAGCTGGATCGTTTGTTTCTGAAACATATATGCGTTTTGACTTCACTCATTTTGAAAAAGTAAATGATGAGCAGTTAAAAGCCATTGAGCAGATTGTCAATATGTGGGTCAGTGACAGCTATCCGGTAACAATTGAGCTTTTGCCAATCGATATTGCTCGTCAATCTGGTGCAACAGCCTTGTTTGATGAAAAATACGGTGATATTGTCCGCGTCGTGACGATGGGGGATGTCTCTAAGGAATTCTGTGGAGGAACCCATGTTTCCAATACCTCTGAGCTCGGCGTTTTCAAAATTATTTCTGAAGAAAGTATCGGCTCTGGAACCCGTCGTATTGTTGCTAAGACAAGTTTTGCGGCATATGAAGTCTTGAAGGAATCTGAGGACTTGATCGAGGTATTGTTGAATGAACTGAATATAAATTCCAGGCAGCGCTTGCTTGAAAAGGTTATTCAGCAAAAAGAACTCATCGAATCCTTGTCCCTTGAAAACACGCGTATGGTTTCCAAACAGCTGGATGCTGCTGCAAAGGAATACGTTGCGACCGCTGTTTCTTACAATGATCTTCAGCTTATTCTCTTCGAAACATCGCAGATCAGCAGTGAACACATGAAAGAATTGGTGGAGAAAATCCGTCACCAATGCAAGAACTCCTTTGTTTTAGGTATTCTAAATCAGGATGATCGAATCATTTTAGTTGCTGCTTCGAGTGATTACGCAATTTCCAAAGGATTCATGGCAGGTAAATTAGTAAAAGAAGCTGCAGTCCTTGCCGGTGGAAATGGCGGTGGCCGAAATGACTTTGCACAGGCAGGTGGGAGAGATTCCTCAAATAACAGCCTGATTTTTGAAACAATTCGCAACAAATTTAGCAAATACCTTTAATTCCCCCAATTTTTAGGATAAAATACACGTAAAGGATGTGATAACTATGGCTATTAAAAACGAGACTGAAACACGGGCTTACAATGCTATTGATATCCGCGAACAACATATCAAGGAACTGCTTGATCAGGTGTCTGATGCATTAAATGCTCGTGGCTACAATGCTGTAAATCAACTTGCAGGTTATTTAATTTCCAACGATCCAGCCTACATTT
>CALNCD010000063.1 GCA_937874965.1 uncultured Erysipelotrichaceae bacterium
AACACCATTTGTCCTCTTCTGCGCATTACCCAGCAATAACAGTTCGCTATATGTCGCCCTTTGCGGTGAGTATGGTGACTCGAGCGACGCTGGCGCTGTTTCTGTCCTTGCGATTAAGAATGGACCATTCGGAAGTATGCTAGTCATGGGTCTGTCAGGACAAGCAGCAATTCCATTTACCGACATTCTGGCTGTGTTGATTCCAATTCTGATCGGAGTTCTCTGGGGTAACCTGGACAGAAACTTCAAAGATCTCTGTTCAAAGTCACAAGCACTTGTTGTTATCTTCATGTCATTCTCGATCGGTGCAAGCTCAAGTTTAAAAACAATCCTTGATGCAGGAATCTCCGGCATCCTTCTTGGTATAGTATCTCTTGCACTAGGCATCATTATTCAGGTTGTTTACAATCTCTTCCTGAAGAAGAAATCCCCATTAGGGGTTGCAATGGGCACCGTCGCAGCGAACTCAGCATTAACACCCGCAGTCATTGCTGCTGCTGATTCATCATTGAGCCCTTTTGTAGCACTTGCATCCGCACAATGCGCAACTGCTTCCATCGTCACAATGATTGTCGCCCCATTTCTAGTCGCCTATTATGATAAGAACATCAAGAAAAAATACCATTACGATCGTATGGATTTACAACTTGATCGATGAGGAGCCTTATGGACAACGCATTGAAACAATTACTAGACAACGCAATTGAGATTGCCGCCAGCTTATTTGAGCGGGGCAAAACCTCTGGTTCATCAGCAAACATGTCTTTACGCTATCAAGAAACGATCTATATTACACGGAGCGGTTCATCATTTCGGAATCTGACATACGACGACTTTGTGATCCCAAATAAGTTCCAGGGAAGAAGACCCAGCAAAGAATTACCTCTCCATGAGACAATGTATACCAATCCTTCGATACATGCCGTCATCCATACGCACAGTTTCTATTCAACGTTATGGTCCTGTTTAATGCATCAGGACAGCTTGGACATCGTCCCTTCGTACACGCCATATCTCACGATGCAGCTGGGCAAGATTAAAGAAATCCCCTATCACAATCCAGGATCTATTGAACTCTTCACTGCTTTCAAAGAGGCCTATGATGGAAGACTTGGATTATTGTTGAAAAACCATGGACCAATCGTTGGCCATGAAACTCTTGAGAAAGCATTCAATGGACTCGAAGAACTAGAAGAAAGCTGTAAAATTGCCTGGCACCTGAAAGAATACGATATTCAGGAGATACAGAACATTTCTTTACACTCTCTCTAACAATTGCGTCAAGCAAAATCAAAACAGCATCACCGGACTCAAATTTCGCTTTATATAAAGAGCTGAAACGAAATACGGGCCACCCCTGAATCTTGAATAAAGAGAAAGTGGTGGTTTTTTTATGATCAGAGCTGTGAGTATAGAGCTGATTTGTTGCTATTAATGATTAGGATGACTATAATGAGGTTATATTTCATCTTAATAACACGTCATGTGTGAATGGGCTTCTGTATTCAATACAGAAAGATGAACGAAGGATTAGTTGTCTCTCGTTTTTGCCTGTTCACTTTTATTTTGGAGGAAATTTATGTACTATTCTGGACCACGTATCGGTTATGCCTGCAGTAATCTAGACTTGA
>CALNCD010000064.1 GCA_937874965.1 uncultured Erysipelotrichaceae bacterium
CGATACCGTTTTAAAACCGCCATAAGGTCCGAAAATACTGGCCCCCTTGGAAGCGGCTGCAACAACGCTTGCCTCCTCACAGACCATCGGCAGCAGACAATCGCTGCCATCAATGCGGAAACCCGTGGCTACAGCCAACGGCAAGTCAAACGACGTAATCACATTTTCACTGAGACTCTCAAGTGTTTGATCATCAATGTTCTGATCGAGCGCTGCTGCGTAGCGATGATCCGCCTCAAGAATTGCCTGGCGCTCCGCTTTGCTTTTTAAGTAGAATT
The DNA here is from genome assembly GCA_937874965.1 of uncultured Erysipelotrichaceae bacterium. Classification (GTDB taxonomy): domain Bacteria; phylum Bacillota_I; class Bacilli_A; order Erysipelotrichales; family Erysipelotrichaceae; genus CALNCD01. Next base: position 279 of record CALNCD010000064.1, read on the forward strand.
TTGAATAGTGTCCCATAAAACTCCTCCTTCCCCATTATACCAAACCTCCATCCGCTGCATCCAATGGTTTAAACCCATATTTCCCCATATTTCATTTTCAGTTTTGACAAACTGCCGCGCCGGTTATACAATACCAACGCAGGATAAAGGAGTTACTATGAAGAGTGGAATTGATAAGATCGGGTTTTATACCCCATCGGTCTTTTTAGATATGGAAACCCTGGCAAAGCAGCGAGGGGTCGCTTATGAAAAATACACCCAAGGACTCGGTGTCCATAAAATGGCTGTCTGTCCCCAAGATCAGGATATTATCTCTATGGCCGCCAATGCTGCGGACTCTTTCTTGGACGATGAAGACAGACGGCAGATTGACCTTGTTTTGTTTGCCACGGAATCGGGGCTGGATTACTCCAAGGCTGCAGCAACGCAGCTTCTGGATCTGTTGAACCTGAATCCTAGAACACGCTGTCTGGAAATTAAACAGGCCTGCTATGGGGTAACCGGCAGCATTCATCTGGCATTGGGTCATTTAGCGCTTGATTCCAGCGCCAAAGTTCTGATTCTCGGCAGTGACATTGCCCGTTACGGACTGGAATCATCCGGCGAGCCAACCCAGGGGGCCGGAGCAGTGGCGATGACACTCTGTGTCAATCCTCAGATTATGGTTATTGATCCGAAGTCCAGTGTCTACAGTGAGAATACCTATGACTTCTACCGTCCCAATGGTCATGAATTCGCAAAAGTGGATGGACATTACTCCAATGAAAAATACCAATCTATGTTCGAGACAGTCTTCAATGACTTCCTGGAACAGCATCAGTACGCTCTTAACGATATGGATGCGCTGATCTTTCATATTCCCTACCCGAAGATCGGGCTGAAATCCTTGCGTCGGGTCGCGGATGAAGACACCTATCCACATCTCTACCAATCGTTCTTCGCAAGTGTTCAATACAACAAGCAGATTGGCAATATCTATACAGGGTCACTCTATCTAAGCCTGATTTCATTGCTTGAGCAGGCGCATCTGGCCGCTACATCCCGCATCGGTCTTTACAGCTATGGCTCAGGCAGCGTTGCAGAATTCTTCAGCGGCACATTGGTTGAAGGGTATCAGGCGCATCTTCGCCGTGAAGACCATGAAGCACTGCTGAATCAACGTGAGGCTCTCTCAATCAGCGCTTATGAAGAACTCTTCTCATTCAAAACAGGAAACACGTTGGTGTTGGATCCTCATCCTGGTCAGAGCACCTTTACCTTAAAAGCGATTCATGATGATCAGCGTGCCTATGAAAATCACACCAAAAAGTAAAGCAGGATACAACCTGCTTTTCATTTAGAAAGGACACCATTGAGATTAGAGAATTCCTATTCTTTTACACGCAAAAATATGGTACACTTAGTCCATGAATATTCTTCGCAAGCTCTTTAAAAGCTATCTGTTCAACATTATCCTTGTTCTTTCATTAACGACCATTTCGATGGTATTGACACTGAAGGACAGTTTCAGCGAAGTCGTTCTACAATTGCAGAATGCGAATCTCTATTGGTTTATCATCGGAATTGCCTTCGCATTGCTGCACCGTGTCCTATATGGCTTGATTGTTACCATTCAAGCCAGGAAATTCAATAAAGACTATAAATTCATCTATGGCGTCGGGAATTCATTTATCGATGCCTTTGTCAGTGGCATTACTCCAGCCGGGACCGGCGGAAATATCTCCCAGATCATGACGTTAAGAGGCCATGGCATTGACCTGAGTGATTCAGTCTCCTTATTATGGATGGATTCCATCATCTATCAGCTCTGTCTGGTCATCTATTACTTAATTATGATTCTCATGCGCTTTACACGCTTTGCCTCCGAGTCCTATCTCTTCACATTCGTCTTGATCGGGTTTGCAATCAATGCTGCGGTGCTCCTGAGTATTTTCGTGGTTTCCCGAATCCCTCGTGTCCATAAATGGATGAGTACAAAGGGGATTCAGATCGGTTATAAACTTCGGATCATCAAAGACGTCGATAAGGCTAAGCAATCCATGGAAGAACAGATTGATCGTTTTCAACAAGGGGTCAGCGATCTCCAGGGAAACCGCAAGCTCATTCTTGAGTTGATCGGCCTGAACTTTATCCGCCTGATTATCTACAATCTCATTCCAGTCTTCAGTGCCTTTGCTTTAGGCATCCCCGTCTCTATGGGGATGGTTATCGATATCATGGCTTTATCCAGTTTTGTTGCCATGGTGTCCATGTTGTTTCCAGTTCCAGGAGCCAGCGGAGGAGCGGAGCCAACCTATATCTTT
>CALNCD010000065.1 GCA_937874965.1 uncultured Erysipelotrichaceae bacterium
GAATAACACAGGTACACAAAAGGTGCAGCAGGCAAGGCCATCGCTTGTTTCACTTCAATCATGATTTAGCCTTTCTATACAGGAGAATTCCTGCAAAGCAGATAATTAATCCGAGAACGACATTCACAATCGGATTCGCAGAAGCATTTGCATACATCATCACAACAATTCCGATTGCTATTACAAACAGGCTCCATGTTTTCATCACAGGGCCTACTTGGTGACCTGAAAGTAAAGGACATTGCCGAAAGGTGTCGCTTTGATCACGTTCTTGGCAGTTGCAACGGCTTGGTCGAGGTCTTCGGTATCAACCTGGAAATGCAGCTTAATGCCTTTCTTATCCACGAATCTGAATTCAATCCCATCATGGCTTCCGCTTAATGCAGCAATCACATCCTCTTGTTTCATTGGACAATTCACTGTAATCATAATCTATACTCCAATCTAAATTAAAGGGAGATTATCTCTCCCTTTACTATACACTAATTTTCTTTCACGCGGTTAGCAATGATAACAAAGGCTGACCATATAACAACCGCAATGATTAAGTTGATCAAGGCAACTCCAGCAGCCATCAAACTTCCGCCTGTTGCCAAGAAGGCATAGAGGACTGGAGGGACAATCCAAGGGATTTCGATGTAGACAGGAGGAACCAGGCCGATTGCGGTCACGGTATACCCGATGATAACCAGAAGTGTAGGAATCAGCAGATAAGGAATAAAGTAGACAGGATTCAAAACGATTGGAATTCCGAAAGTTACAGGTTCGTTGATGTTGAAGATACCCATCGGCAATGAGAGCTTCGCCACGGTCTTCTGATCTTGCTTCTTCGAGAAGATCAGCAATGCGATAATCAAGGCAATGGTACAGCCGGCGCCGCCCATCCAGGCGTAAGCATCAAAGGATCCGCGCGTCCATAAATGAACCATCGTTTTTCCAGCTTCGTGAGCCGTATTGTTTTCCAGCAGGGCTGTTTTGTAAATGCCGTCGAGTACTGGACCAAGGACATTGGTTCCATGAAGTCCGAAGAACCAGAACAGCTGCACAGCGAAGGTAACGACGATAACGGATACCAGGTTTTGTGCCAGGCTCAGGAACGGTGTTTGGACAAACTCAACAATAAGGTCATTGATCGGCTTGCCTAAGAATTGAGTGCAGACCAAGCCAAGAATTGCAGCTGTGAAGATTGCGACACTTCCAGGAATGATTGATAAGAATGCTTTGGACACTGCCGGTGGAACCGAATCAGGCATCTTGATGACAATATTTGCTTTGGTCAGCTTAATATAGATCATTGTCACTAGAAGCGTAATGAAGAGTGCTGAGAACAATGCAGTTGCATTCATGTAGCCGATGCCTACACCGCCCCAGGTTTCATTGAAAGTCTGCGAAACGGTTGTAAGATAAGCAGCGAAGGAAATGACGCCTCCGGCAAGAGGATTGACATCATACGCTTTTGAAAGATGATACGCGAATGTGAATGTGAATCCCAACGCGAAGAAGCAGACAGCTCCCCACCAGACATTGCCGTTGATACTGATCAGGAATTTTCCGATGGCGGATTCAGGGATGAACTGCCAACCGATCTGATTGGGAATATCACGGACAAAGACGTTGAACAAGGATGCAAAGGCACCAGCCATGGTGACAGGCATCAGTGAAATGAATCCATCCCGAATTGCTACGAGATGCTTCTGAGAACCAATTTTCGCTGCAAACGGAACGAAATGTTTCTCCATGAACGCTGTAAAAGTATTCATAAATGTGTCTCCTTTTCCTAAATAGACAAGTAAAGCAGTATACCACCCGGTATATTCGTGGTATATACCACTTACAAATTCATGATACACTATCCTGCATTTTGTTGCAAGCGTTTTCTTTGTGGTTTTTCGTCGACCGCTGAAAAAAGAGGTATAATGAATGCAAGGAGAGTCATCTATGCGAGCTGAAATCATTTGTGTCGGAACTGAAATCTTACTGGGAAATATTGTGAATACCAATGCAGCCTATCTGGCAAAGGAGTGCGCATTGATCGGGTTAGAACTGTATCATCAATCCGTGATCGGTGATAATCATGAGCGTTTAAGGGAAACGGTGATTGACGCTTTGAAACGCAGCGATTGCCTTATTCTTACCGGCGGATTAGGGCCGACCTATGATGACCTGACCAAGGAGACTATTGCTTCCCTGTTCCATCAGAAACTGGTTCTTAATCCTCTCGAGAATGAGAAGCTTGAACATGCCTTCCAAGTGATGGGGCGGGTGATGACGGAAAACAATCGAAAACAGGCGTATTTGCCTGAGCGCTCCAGTGCTTTGGCGAATCGGGTCGGAACAGCTCCGGGGGTCTATTTGGAAGAACAGGGAAAGATCGTGATTCTTTTGCCAGGACCGCCCTATGAAATGCGGATAATGTTTGAAGAACAGGTTAAACCCCGGCTTCTGGCCAAGGCGGATCAGTGCTTGGTTTCCAAAACAATCCGTATCTTCGGTATGGGAGAATCTGAAGTTGAAAGCCGCCTTCATGAGGTCATGATTAAAACGACGAATCCGACCTTGGCTCCGTATGCCAAGGTCGGGGAGTGTGAAGTACGGGTCACTGCTAAGGCCGGGACAGAGACGGCAGCTGCAGCTTTGATTGAGCCCTATCTTCAGAAAGTCAAAGACATTCTTGGTCAGGTCGTGTATGGCGTGGATATTCCCAATTTGGAAGCGGGGGTGGTGGATGCTCTTCATCAACGGCAAGAAACACTTGCGATTCTGGATGGATTCAGCGGACGGAGCATTCAGCGATTGAAGGAAGAGGATATGCATTATGTTCTGAAACAAGGAACTTACCGCAGTGCGTATCCGGCCTATGAAACGTGGGAAGAATGGGTTCTTGAGAATGCCCGGACGATTCGCGAGGAATGCCGATCCACCTATGGTGCTGCTCTCATCGGATGTGATAACCCTGACGATGATCATTTCGGTCAGATTCTGATTGCAGTGAGCTCTGAGCAGGCGATTCGGACTTACCCGGTTGCTTTACGGCGAGGATACAGTGATCTGCAGGGGTACATGCATACGATGAGTGCATCCCATTTGTTTTCAATTCTGCTGAAACAGCTTCGGCAATCGACTGAGACGATTCAATAAAGACTCTGAAGTGAGCCGAACCTCCTTTTCTTTGTCCAAGATTTGGGGTTCGGTTCAGTTTCAGAGTCTTTTCTTTAAAACGAATAACGGTCGATGTCGTCCAGTTCCTCTTGTGTGAAGTCGGTATGATGGATAGCTTCGATATTCTCTAAAATCTGGGAAGCCCTGGATGCGCCGATCAGGACACTGGTTATGGCGTCATCTTTCAAGACCCAGCTCAGGGCCATCTGGGCTAAGGTTTGATTGCGTTTGCCGGCTAGTTCATTCAATTTCTGAATGGAATTCAAACGTTCTTCGGTGAGCGCATCTTCTTTCAGGAAGCGGTGGTCTTTATTGATCCTGCTATCCTGCGGAATGCCTTGAAGGTAACGGGTACTGAGCAGACCTTGAGCAAGCGGACTGAAGATAATCAAGCCTAGTCCGTTCTCTTCGCAATATGGCTTGAGACCGTCCAGTTCGATATGGCGATCATAGATGGAATAGCGGACTTGATTGATAATAAGGGGACAACGAAGTCCTTTCATGATCGCAATCGCTTTTTCAGTCGTCTTACGGTCATAGTTGGAAATGCCTGCATAGAGCGCTTTGCCGCTTTGCACGGCAGATGCCAGAGCACCCATGGTTTCTTCAAGGGGAGTATCGGGATCCATACGGTGATGGTAGAAGATGTCAACATAGTCCAGCTGCATCCGATTCAGACTCTGGTCAAGGGAGGAAAGCAGGTATTTGCGGCTTCCCCAATCCCCATAAGGCCCACTCCACATCGGAAAGCCCGCCTTTGTACTGATGACCAGTTCATCCCGGTAGCCTTGGAAGGATTGCTTCAGTATTTTTCCGAAGTTGACTTCAGCGGATCCTGGTTCAGGCCCGTAGTTGTTGGCTAGATCAAAGTGGGTAATTCCATGGTTGAATGCTGTCAGGAGCATCTCCTGCATGGTATCCATGGCGGCTTCTGTTCCGAAATTATGCCAGAGTCCCAAGGATACCGCCGGAAGTTTTAATCCGCTTTTACCGCTTTTGTTGTAAATCATTGAATCGTATCTGTTTGTGTTCATAATTCACCTCTTCTTCATTCTAACACGGGAGACTGGGTTCTTGTATTTATTTATTGGTTGATATACCTTGACAGGCGAAGTATATCCTGATATAAAAGAACTGAAAGGAGGCACTATGTCTATTACTTCTGATTTAATCCGAGGTCATACCGAAACAATTATCCTGGCATTGCTGATGGATCAGGATAGTTACGGGTATGAAATCAACAAGTCCATTAAGGCGATTACCCATCAGCAGTATGAGTTGAAGGAAGCGACGCTCTACAGTGCCTTTCGGCGTCTTGAAGAACAGGGAATCATTGATTCTTATTGGGGTGATGAGAAGTCAGGTGCACGGCGACGCTATTACAGGATCACCAGTGCAGGGAAAAAGCAGTATCAACGCAATCTCGAGGATTGGAACGAAGCAAAACAGATGATCGATGCATTGGTCAGCAGGAGGGAAAGATGAACCGAAAAATAAAAGCGTATGTCGATAGTTTGTTCTCAGACTATGAGAACACCGCAAAAAACAGAGAATTGAAAGAAGAGATGACTTTGAATCTCAATGAGAAATATGACGATCTCTTGCAGAGCGGCATGGATAGTGATGAAGCATTCAGGGAAACGATCAGCGGAATCGGCAATCTGGAGGAGATGATGGGCGAGACACATACTGATACGAACAGTGTACCTTCAATGCAATCCGGCCAATGGATGCGTCCGGCAGCGATTTTCCTCTTTATCACCTGTGTTGTTCCTGTTCTGGTATTTGATCAGCTGAATACAGAAATTGTCGGCATCGTTCTGATGTTTGTTATGGTGGCTCTCGGGGTGGTTTTGCTGATGATGGCACCTTCACAGAAACGGGACAATGATGACCATGGGGATGATACGTATCACGTGCATGAGGATGAGCGGCGCGGTGGGAAATTTCGCATTCTCAATCGCCGGGAATCGACACTACTGAGTTCTCTGACAAGTATTGTATGGCTTGCAGCAATCATTCTTTTCTTGTTTAGTCCGATTGATTTGCCATTCTCACGCTGGCTTGTCTTTGTCTATGCGTATGGATTCACCCTGATTCTTGGTGGACTTGTGAAGTATCTTGTCCTTTCAAAACGGCAGCGCCAGGGTGAAATGATTTCGAACGCTGTCCTTCGCCGGGAACTTCATCACATGCTGAATGGGGGAATCTGGTTTGTTGCTGTGATCCTTTTTCTGAGTTTCAGTGATCGGTTCAGCTACTCTTGGCTTATCTTCTTAGTCGCTGCTGCCTTGACACAGGTGACCCGGGCATTTATTGCCTATAGGACAGACAGTGATGAATAGCCTGAAGAAAGCCTATCTATTCTATCTTATCGGAATCTGCGGGGTCTTGGTTTTGTTCAGTCTCTATCATTCTGATCTTGGGAAGCAGTGGAGATGGCCATCGTTTCAAACATTGAAGAGTGAGACCACTGTATTAACAAACGATGATTTCAAGACTATTCATGTGGAGACCAGCCATGCTGATGTCCAAGTGATGCAATCGGATTCACTGAACAATAGCTATCAGATTGATACACGCTTGCATGATGAGTTCGCAAATCAATATGAATTAATTTCGGCAGATGGTGTGCTGACCATTCGGGAAAAAGAAGGATGGAATTGGGCCAGCGGTTTTTCCCTTGAATCGGAGCGGATCAACCTTACCCTTCCGGTGCATGCCATGGTTTCACTCTCAGTCAGTACCCGTTCCGGAACGGTGGAAATCACGCAGTGGAAAGGGGAGGATCTCCAGGTCAATACAGCATCAGGGACAGTTAAGGGTAATGCACTAGTGGCTTCTCATTTTTCGGTAATTACGAGTTCCGGGGACAGTAATCTGGAAGATCTCCAGGGGAATCTGCAGATGGAAAGCAGTTCTGGCGAGATCCGTATCAAGAATCTTGCGGGTACGCTTAATGTTAAGACGACTTCAGGGGATGTTTCCCTGAAAGAAATTGAATCACCGGCTTTTATCCAGACCCGGACGGTATCAGGGGAGATCAAAGCAGAAAAGGTGAAGGGGACCTTGAATCTCGAAAGCACCTCGGGTGATATGCAAGTCCGTCAAAGCGACCAGCTTTCAGGTTCCAGTATCCGCAGTGTTTCCGGCGATGTGTCAATGAGGGTTGTGGCCCTGACTTCCTATTGCGTGATTGCAGAGACAACTTCTGGGAATCAGAACATCAATCCATCTGCGGGTGCCTGTACTTCAGACAACCCGATAACCATCACCACAGTATCAGGGGACATCGAGGTCCGCGATGAATAAATTTGTGACACTCATAAATCAAGCGCAGCGGTTGGTTTTCTTTGGCGGAGCAGGTGTGAGTGTTGCCAGCGGAATTCCCGACTTTCGTTCCGCAACAGGACTCTATACACGTGTGGGTGAATCAGTGCTTTCGCATGATTATCTGATTCATCATACCCAGGAGTTCTACGACTTCTATTGGAATCATCTGGTGTATCCTGAAGCCAAGCCGAATCTCTCGCATCGTGTCATTGCACAGCTTGAAGCCATGGGAAAGCTTCAGGCGGTTGTCACTCAGAATGTTGATGGTCTTCATCAGGATGCGGGTTCATCGAATGTCCTTGAGCTGCATGGGAGTGTTCATCGTTATCATTGCCTGAAGTGTCATAAACGCTATGTTCTTGAGGATATGGTTCCTCACGGTATTCCGATTTGCGCATGCTCAGGCATCATACGCCCCGATGTGGTTCTCTTTGATGAGCCATTGGATCATGAAGTTTGCGACAAAGCGCTCAGATCAATCGGTGAAGCGGATATGATTCTCGTTGCGGGAACCTCCTTGACTGTTTATCCGGCAGCGGGGTTTCTGCGGGCATTTAAGGGAAAGAGCTTTGTGATTGTCAACCCTGATCCCACCCCTATGGATGGCCTAGCAACCTATCGCAGTTACGCACCTTTGGAAGAAGAATTGGCAAAGATTACCATTCTTCAAGGACAGTGCTGACTGTCCTTTCTGCTCTGTTATCAATGTGTTAATCCAATGAATTATAAAGTGTACAATCATCGGTTTATGGTACAATAGGGAGGTATTAGGAGGAATGATATGTTCCCTGACCCAGAGTATCGATCGCAAATGATGAAAAAGGGAAGTATCGTAGGATAACCTTCTCTTTTAGGAGGTTATGATGATTTCATTTTATAAAACAGTTGATAATCGCATTGTGTCCTTGGAAGAACCTGTCAGCGGGTGCTGGATTTCGTGCATCAATCCCACTGAGAAGGAGTTTTCCTACTTGACGGAGATGCTTGATTTTGAAGAGGACTTTATCCGCGCAGCATTGGATAGTGAGGAATCCAGCCGGATTGAAAAGGAAAATGACCAGGTTCTGGTTGTTATTGATTACCCGTCAGTCAATGATATGGAAAACACGGATGCAACGATTCAATATACCACCATGCCGATGGCTTTTATCACGCATAAGGAATATGTCCTGACAGTCTGTTTGGAAGAAAATACGTTTATTACTGAACTAGAGAATAACCGGATCAAAGGAATTCAGACGCCTTTGAAAACGCAGTTCATCCTCAAAGTCTTGCTGGCCATTGCGAAACGTTATCTGGTGTATTTGCGTCAGATCGACCGGATTTCATTGCGGACAGAAAAAACGCTGCACAAGTCGATGAAGAACAAGGAATTGATCCAGCTGCTCGGCTTGGAGAAGTCACTGGTGTATTTCTCCACGTCCTTGAAGTCCAATGAAAGCACGATTACCAAGATATTGCGTGGGAAATATGTCAAGCTTTATGAAGAGGATGAAGAATTGCTGGAAGATGTTCTGATCGAGGTTCAGCAGGCGATTGAAATGTCCAATATCTATACAAATATCTTATCAGGGACGATGGATGCCTTTGCCTCGATTATCTCCAATAACCTGAATATTGTGATGAAGGTTCTGACTTCATTGACGATTGTTATGGCTGTTCCCAATATTGTTTTCGGTTTCTATGGGATGAATGTTTCAGGCATTCCTTTTTCGCAGGTCTGGTGGGCGCCGGTACTGGTGACGGCAGTGTTCTGCATTATTGTCGCCATTATTCTATATCGTAAGAATCTGTTTAAGTAAGAAGTCAGGGGGGACAACTATGCATCGGTTCAAGACGTGGTGGATTGCATTGACTGCTTTGACTGTTTTTGTCGCCTTCTGCATCGGGTTGTCCGTCCTAAAACGGCCGGTGACGTTTGCTTCATTGGATGTTGTGGATGATTCAAGCCAGGCAGGATCTTCGCTTCAGGAAACGCAGGAGATGACATTACTGGCGACAGGGGATATCATGTATCATTCCACCCAGATTTTGAAAACGAATGGATCCTATGATTTTGAGGATAATTTCAAGTATGTCTCTTCGTATATCCAAAACGCCGATCTTGCTGTTGCCAATTTTGAATCAACGACAACGACGGCGTATCCCTATTCGGGTTATCCTCAGTTCAATACACCGAAAGAAGCGGTTGCTTCCATTAAGAATGCAGGATTCGATGTTGTTTCAACGGTGAATAATCATAGTCTGGATACTGGCAAGGCAGGGTTGCTTGGTACACTGCAGGCCTTTCAGGAAGCGGGTGTCTCGACGGTGGGGACCATGTCCTCGCGAGGGGATGGCATTGTCTGGAAAGAAGTCAATGGAATAACGATTGCTTTTCTGGCGTACTCGTATGGCTTCAATGGTCTGCTTGAACGATTGGACGAGGATGAGCGCTGGATGGTCAATGCATTGGATGAGGTCAAAATCGAGGCAGATATTCGATTGACAAAGAAGCAGGGTGCAGATTTTACGGTGGTGTTCGCGCACTGGGGTCAGGAATATCGGACAGAACCGACGATAGATCAGGAAGAACTGGCGCATAAGATGGTCAACTGGGGTGCAAATGTTGTTCTGGGTTCGCATCCGCATGTGATTGAGCGCTCCGAAATGATCAAGGTTGAAGATGAACAGCGCTATATCATCTATTCGCTGGGGAATTTCATTTCCGATCAGCGGTTGGAGAGTGTGAATGATATCAATACAGAGCGTGGAGTCATGGTTGAATTGACATTGCGCAAAACAGGAAGTGTCAATACGGTCTCTGCAGTAACGCTGATTCCGACCTGGGTGTACAAGTACAGCTGTCCAGGACGCTATTGTTATCAGGTATTGCCTGCATTAGCTGCTGCTGAGGGGTCGCTTGACCTTAATCTCAGTGAAAGTCTTCTGAAACGGATCCGCAGTGCCTATACCGAAACCGTAAAACGTATTAAGGGAACGTCATGAAAAAACAAGGTTTTCACCTTGTTTAGAAAGAATCGATAATCGTTTGGTTCAATGAACGCAGGATTTCAACAGCCAGATCGCTGGCAGTTATAAAATCAGCATAGCTGACAAAGCCATAGCTGGTATGTGCATATCGTACAGGGATTCCGATGACAATCGCCGGAACCCCTTTTTCGTAGGCATTGATGGCAGCGCCATTCGTACCTCCGCCTTTACGGACTGATTCCTGGACGGGGAGATTGTATTTTTTCGCAATATCCAAAGCATACCGCTGGAACCGAGGATTGGTGATCATTGAAACATCGAAGTGACGCAGCATCGGTCCCTTATGCAGTGCACTTTGAATCATGTAGGGTTCACTGAATGTATCATCAGCAGGACAACCTTCAAAGACAATTGCGAGATCAGGCTTGATTGTCTGGACTGAAACCCGGGCACCTCGGAGCCCGACTTCTTCCTGGGCGCTTAAGGACGCTTTGAGATTGACATTCAGCGGACTATCATTGAGACATTTCAGGGTTCTGATCATGGCAGCGACACCGATCCGGCAATCAAAGGCTTTGCCGAAGAAAAGATCAGAAGATTCACGGTAGTCGCAAGCCACATCAACGACAATCGGCGCACCGATGTCAATCTGATAGTCGTCAACGGTTTCAAGGTAGGAACTCGACCCGATGTCAATGACCATATCTTCGTAAGATACCGGCCTGGTTTTCTCGGATGCACTCATAAAGTGCGGAGGTTTGGAAGCGACGACGCCAGTGACATAAGTGCCCAGACGTGTTTTTACACGGACTCGGGCAGCTGCGATATTTGCGTCAATCCAACTGCCGACAGGAAGAAAACGCAATGTTCCCGAAGGGGTGATTGCTTGAGTTATGAATCCTACTTCGTCTGAATGTGCATCCAGCATCACCGTGGGGGCGTCTGCATTTTGAAAACCGGGTGTATAAATGCAGTTCAGCATGTGATCCACTTCAAAAGTTCCGCTGTCCTGCAGTGCTTTTTGGTATAGAGAAACAACTTCATCTTCAAAACCAGAGACGCCATTTGCATTCGAGAGTGCCTTGATCAAATCAATATTTTCAGTTTTAGTCATAAAGAATCCTCCGTCATTTCATTCTATTATAAGCATAAACCAGTGAAAGTGAAAGGCTTATTCCACTAAGGAAAGCGAAGATTTAACGGTTCCGGCCTTGGGGTGAGTGAGGGTGATCTCAATCTGTGCTGATTCAGATCTGACAACGCATTGAATCGTTTTGATCTGTTCGTTCGTTCCTGTTGTCGTTATTCCATCATATCCGTAATGCGAGGCAATGGAACCGAAGCCTTGCAGTTGTCCCAGATCCAGCGTGATTGCTTTTCCTTCAAGATCAGTGCAGCCTTCCAGAGTAACGCAAACCGGAGCAGAGACTTTTTGGATGAGTGCTTTCTGAGTCAGGTTGGTGTCCATAAAACCGGTATTGCTGATGACCAGGTCCAGGGAGTACAGAGAGTTGCCTAAGGGGGTTGCTTTCGCACTGTTGAGTTTGAGCTTAGGCAAAGCGAAGGCGCTTTTCGTCAGATAGAGTCCCATTTTCTCAACTTCCTGTGCCAAGAACTGAACCGGTGGATTTTGAATCACGAATTTGAAATCGAATCCGCCGACTTCGACTTCACCCAGTTCAGGGTGAGTAATCGTTGTCCATGGTTTAAAGCCATCACTGAGGTTTTCATCGACCCACTTCAGCGTTTTGAGATTGTTGGCTTCATTCTCGTAATCGCTGGCATGCGTAGAACGGATATCATCATAAGCGATTCCTGAACGCATCAAGCAATCCCATAGTTCAATTGTATAGGCAGGAATTCCTTGTGTTTCATAGCACCAGTCATCAAACGCCCCGGAAGAGTAATTGTCGGTATCCACCAGAAATTCATCAAAGACATTCTTGGTTTCATAGCCGGTCAGCTGCTTGGCCAGTTTTCCCATGTCATGGTAGAGTTTCATATCAAGGGGGATGGCATTCTTTTCACTATAAGTACCTGGAGGATAAATCAAGACACCTCCGGTTGTATGCAAGGTTGAAACGAAGCCGATATTCGGATGAGCCAGCACAAAATCAACCAGGGCTTTTGTTTCAGGATTGCTGAGCGGGTATTTGCCTGCACCGGGCTGGCGTACGTCACTGTACCATCCGAATGGAAAGTTGCGGTTGAAGTCCAAGCCCCATTTGTTGGGTGCAAGGGTAATGTGTGTGCCATCATAGTTTTGAATGTAGCCCTCTGGATAGACGGCATAGAAATCACCATGCAGATCATTGGGCAAACGCTTGGACAGCAGCCTCGGATCCAAGGCTGAGACTTTCCAGGGGCCGTAGGGTGTCTTGATCCGCATCATCCGGATAACGCCATCGCCGTCGATATCTTCAGGATGAAGTCCATCCTGCTTTTCAGTATGGGGATAAAGCCGATTCACAGAACGAAGCTTTTCATGCTGGATCAGATACTGTTCTGCACCATCAGGAGAAACGCGCGGGATAATATAGAAAGTGTAATCACGCAGGAGCTGCTGGATTTCCTGGTTATCCTGATGATTGGTCAGCAGGTAATCAAGCGTAAAGAGGGCAGTCATTGTACTGGTGACTTCACCTGCATGAATATTCGCATCAATATAGTAGGCAGGTTTATCACTGCTGGGCAGACCGGATTTATGACTGAGTGTCAGAGCAAAGACATCCCGGCCTTCTTCAGTTTTGGCAAGACTTTCCAAGGTGACCAGATCAGGATAGGATTCACACAGTTTTGAAAGGGCAGCCGTGTATTCAGCATAGGGATAGTAATGGTCGTAAGCAAACGTTGTTTTCATAGGTCTCCTTTATAACACCTGGGCAAGAAATTCCTGAGTACGCGGATGCGTAGGGTGATTGAATATCGTCTCCGGACTTCCGCTTTCTGCAATCAAGCCGTCATCCATGAACAATACCCGTGAACTGATTTCTTTCGCAAATCCCATTTCGTGAGTGACAATCACAATCGTCATTCCGGAATTGGCCAGATCGCGGATGACATTCAGGACATCCTTGACCATTTCAGGATCCAAGGCACTTGTCGGTTCATCAAACAGCATGACATCCGGTTTCATGGCCAGGGCTCTGACAATGGCCAGCCGCTGCTTTTGACCGCCGGAGAGCTTGCGGGGGTATTGGTCCGCTTTATCATCCAGCCCGACCTGCTTGAGAAGGTCCATGGCTATGCCTTCGGCTTCTTGTTTGCTGTATTTCTTTTCGACCACCGGCGTAATTGTAATGTTCTGCAATGCACTGAGGTGAGGGAAAACATTGAAATGCTGAAAGACCATTCCGATTTTCTGACGATGTTTCTGAAGGTTGACCTTCGTATCTTTATTCAAGGTAATGCCTTCAAAGATAATGTCACCCGAAGTGGGTGTTTCCAAGAGATTCAAGCATCGCAGGAATGTTGATTTACCGCTCCCGGAAGGACCGATAATGGTGAGGACTTCCCCTTTATGGATGATTTCGTCAATACCTTTAAGAACCTGCAGGCTGCCAAAATTCTTCTTGAGATTCTGAACTTCAAGAATGGGCGTGTTTTCATTAGTCACTGACACTTAACCTCGTTTCTAAGAGTTTCACCAGACTGCTGAAGACAGTGGTTAGGGTAAAATAGATAATAGCGATAATGATCAACGGTTCCAGCACTAGGAATGAATTTGATTTAACCACTTGAAAACTGGTCATGATATCACTCATGAAGAATGTTGAGGAAAGGGAAGTCTCTTTGATCATCATGACAAATTCATTGCCTAAAGCTGGCAGAATATTCTTGATGGCCTGTGGCAGGATGATTCTGGTCATCCGATGGAATTCGGACATTCCCAGGCTACTGGCTGCTTCATATTGCCCAGAGTCAACGGCTTGAATACCGGCGCGGAAGATTTCCGCGACATAGGCACTGGAATTGACAATCAAGGCGAGAATAATACAGAACTCAGTTGAGAGGTCAAAGCCGACAATCGAAGGGAACGCCAGATAAAAGAAGAACAGCTGCAAAAGCAGCGGTGTTCCTCGCAGAAAGTTGATCATAAACGTCAGAAACAGTGATAAGGGTTTGAAACGGATCTGCTTCAGCATGGCAAGGATAGCGCCCACGAGAGTTCCGAAGACAACGACGATGGCTGCAGTCTTCAGGGTTGCGATCAATCCTTCCAGAAAAACCGGCCAGTATTTCAGAAACAAGACCCATGTACTTGTCAGTAAATTCATGCGACGTTACTGTCCGATCTGCTTGGCGTAGTCGGTGTACTCTACTTCCCATTGATCGTAGATTCCTGTCTTGACCACATCATCGATAATCGTGTTCAGGGCTTCAACCAAGGCACTTTCTCCTTTTTGGACACCGATTATTGTGCCGTCAAATTCAGCAAGCGCTGATTCCGCAAACTTGACGGTTGTCATCTTTAGATCTGGATTAGCACTGACATATTGAGAACCTGTCGTGCTTGCAATCGCAAGAGCATCAATCTTTCCGGACTGCAGCATGACAATTCCCGTACCAAGATCACTAACCGGGGTTAAAGTCACGCCTGTCAGCTGTTCATTGACAAATCCTTCCTGTAAAGAACCAAGCTGTGCTCCGACCTTCAAGCCTTTGAAGGAATCGAGTGTCGTATATGAATCAGCGGCACTGGCTTTCATAAGAATCCCTTGGAAAGAGTTCGGATCATCGGTTGAAGGGTTATAGGTCTTCGTGAAGTCCATAGCGTTAAGCCGTTCTTCTTTATAACCGAGCCCGGAAATAACGATATCGGCTTTCTTGGTGGAGATGGAAGCGAGCGCAGTGCTGAAGTCTGAAATCGCCAGTTTCAGCTCGACCCCAAGCTTATCAGCGATATGTTTCGCAAGCTCAATATCGGCTCCGACATACTGGGCATCCCCCGTCTTTGAGGTATCTATGAATTCATAGGGAGGATAATCCGGCGATGTTGCGACAGTTATATAGCCGTTTGCTTTAATCGTGTCAAGCAGGGTGGTTTTCTTGGAAGCACTTGAACAGGCGGTGAGCATGATCATCATGCTGAGGATGACGAGCAAGGTCTTGATTTTCTTCATGAGGTTTCTCCTTTTAATAGGTTCTGTTCGATTGATTGGGTTATACGTCACTCCATCGTCGTTTTTTCATTCTAGCCTCCTCAACTAAAAAACGTCTCTGGATCATCATCCAGAGACGTATGTTACGCGGTACCACTCCAGTTGCCTGAATTCGATTCAAGCCCCTTCTCTTTAACGCAAGAGTCACGATCTTCACTATGGATTCATGAAGATATCTCACAAGTGCGGTTCATTGTTTTGACTTCATCAGGCTTGCACTCTGCCCTGACTCGCTAGGAAGATCGAACAACTACTCTCTTGATCATTGATTTAAAAACAGTCTAAATGAAAAGATGTAAGTTGTCAACACTAATTGTGAAAAATTTTCTGAAAACTATTGAAAATCATAGAGTTATGTGTTTGGACGGTGAAGAAGCCTTGAACATTCTGTGAAGATGAAAGGATTCACAGAAGATTCACATGAAACTCTTATAGTGTATGCCAGAAGAGGTGATATGTATGAATAAGTCAAAGAATTCCTTTAATCGTATCGAAAAGAAATACCGCTTGTCACCTGAACAGGTCCGCCCTTTCAAACACTTGATCCAATCACGGCTGACCTTGGATGAGTATGGCCCGCACAGTATTCATAGTCTCTATCTGGATGATGAGCGTGATTATTGGGTTCAGCGTTCTATGGATAAGCCGGTGTTCAAGGAAAAATTGCGGCTGCGTTTGTACAGTGAGTGTTTGCAGACGATTGCAAAGGGTCAGCCTTTGTTTCTGGAAGCAAAGAAAAAATACAACGGAATTGTCTATAAGCGACGCTCTTTGCTGACGTATGAGGCGTATTGTCAGCTGCTTCGTGAACAGTCTGTTCAGAATCAGGAAGATCAGATGATGCGCGAACTGGTCTGGCAGATCCAGCATGATCGGCTTATTCCAAGGTTCTATCTCTATTACGTCCGGGAAGCATACAGTGAACCGGATTCAGATAGCCTACGGGTTACGATGGATCATGGTATTGCTTATCAACTCGACGTTTCCAGTTTTGAAGAGGTGAGTGCACCTAAACCTCTGCTGGAGGATGAGGGTGTCATTGTTGAAATTAAAGTTCAGGATGCTTTGCCGCTTTGGCTGGTCCGGGGATTAAGCGATTTGCAAATCTATCCGGCTTCCTTTTCCAAAGTCGGTGAAAGCTATTTGAAAGAAAGACGAGGAACACGCGATGTTTAACTATATTTTTACGTCACTGACGCAAGAAACGATGACCCTGTCAGTGGTCCTGATTTGCACGGCTGTTGCTTTCGCAATGGGGCTTCTGATCGCATTGGTCTATATGTATAGGAATACCTACAACAAGAGCTTTGCGATTACCTTGGCGCTGCTGCCTTTGATGATTCAGATTGTCATTATGCTGGTCAATGGAAATCTTGGGACGAGTGTTGCGGTTTTAGGTGCATTCTCCTTGATTCGCTTTCGTTCCATTGCCGGGACAGCCCGCGATATCAGCAGTATCTTTTTCGCAATGGCCATCGGTTTGGCCTGCGGGATGGGTTTCGTGATTTTTGCAATCTTCATTACCCTTGTGATCTGCAGCCTATCCTTGCTTCTCTACCGGTTTAATTTTGCGGAAACCAAGGTGAGCACCTATGACCTGAAAATTGTCATTCCAGAGACCTTGGATTATGAAGGGGTATTTGACGATCTTTTCGAACAGTATACGCAGTCAAGCGATCTTACTCAGGTCAGAACAACGAATCTTGGAAGTCTGTTTGAATTGACCTATGTGGTTGAATTTAAAAGCAAAGTCTCCACCAAGTCATTTATGGATGATATCCGGGTCCGCAACGATAATCTCAACATTATCTGTACCCGTTCAGGCTTGAATCGTGAGCTTCTTTAGGAGGTAATTATGAACAAGAAAACGAAATACGGCGTATCACTTGTGAGTGTGATTGTAATTATTGCTTTAGCAGCTGTGCTGGTCTGGCGACCGTGGCAATCAGTTTCTGCACCTTCTGCGAATTCATCGGCGGCTTCTGACAACTCATCAACACCTACGCAGATCGGCGCAGGCCAGTTGATTGAACCGACGTATGATGAAGACGACGTATTGACTACGTATGATGCAAGCAGTGCAATTACGATTGCCTTAAGTGACAGCGGAAGTACCAGCAGCAGTTCATCTGTCAGCATCCTAGGGTCGGCGATAACCCTTAAATCAGCAGGTACATACGTGATTTCCGGTACATTAAGCGCAGGACAGATCGTAGTGAGTGCAGGGGATAACGATAGGATTCATCTCATCTTCAATGGGGTGACGCTGACAAGTAAAACCTCTGCGGCCCTGTACATCACCAATGCCGATAAAACGGTGATTACCCTTAATGAAGGGACAGTGAATACGCTCAGCGATGCATCTGTATATACAGGTGCAAACAGTGATGATGAGCCTTCAGCGGCTTTATTCAGCAAGACAGACTTGACCATTAACGGCACTGGTACGCTGGTTGTCACAGGCAATTATGAACATGGGATTCAAACGAAAGATGATCTGAAACTGATCAGCGGGACCTATCAGATAACTGCAGTTCAAGATGCGATCCGTGGACGGGATTCAATTACCATTAAAGACGGGACCTATCATCTGGTTGCGGGAAATGATGGGTTGAAGTCCAATAATGATGAGGACACAGAGAAGGGATGGATTGCGATTGAATCAGGTACGTTTGATATCGTCTCAGTGTATGACGGAATTCAGGCCGAAACAGTTCTTCAAATCGGCGGCGGACAGTATTCAATCACAACCAACGCTGGTGTGAGTTCATCGTACAGTTCAGCAAGTGAGAGTGCGAAAGGTCTGAAATCAGGCACGGCACTTTTGGTTATCGATGGTCAATTCAATCTGAATACGTATGATGATGCTGTTCATTCAAACGGAAATATTGAAATTCGGGGCGGGATGTTTACGATTTCGACTTCGGATGATGCTGTCCACAGTGATGCGACCTTGACTGTGAGCGGCGGATCACTGGCGATTCTTCAATCCTACGAAGGATTGGAAGGGAAGGATGTGATTATCAGCGGCGGTGAAATCAGTATAAAGGCCAGTGATGATGGCATTAATGCAGCAGGTGGCAGCGATGGGACATCATCAAATGGAAGACCGGATAACTTTGCCAGTTCAGGAAATTCTTCATTAACCATCTCCGGCGGATTGGTTTATGTGGATGCGTCTGGCGATGGGTTGGATGCGAATGGTAATCTGACAATCAGCGGTGGAACTGTTCTGGTTAATGGACCGACATCAAACGGCGACGGTGCCTTGGATTATGATGGAACCGGAAGCATCAGCGGCGGAGTGGTGATTGCTGTTGGCTCATCCGGTATGGCACAAGGATTCGGCAGCAGCAGTACACAAGCATCCATGGGCGCAGCGACCGCTCAAACATATGCAGCCGGTACGATTATCAACGTCACGAATGCCGATGGAGAGGTATTGATTACTTTCAAAGCTGCGAAAGCATTCAGTTCAATCATCGTCAGCACACCGGAAATGGCATTGAACGGGACGTACAGCATTTCGGTTGGCGGAGCAGCAACCGGTGCACAGAGCTATGGACTCTATACCGATGCAACGTATAGCGGTGGCAGCATTATTGCGACTGAAACACTTACGTCTATGGCGACATCATCAATGACAGGTACTCAAGGTCAAGGGGGACAGGGAGGTCAGGGCGGACCGGGACAAGGCGGAAGCCGTCCGTAAACCTGTCGTTAAAAGAACGGATGCGAGACTGAATTGATCTTCCTTATCTTTGTTTAAGATTCGGGGTTCGGTTCAGAGATCATCCGTTCTTTTCTTGTTGAGGGATACTGGAAAAATGCTTTTCGTCTACTGCGGCTTGCAGATTGCATCCAGCGCCTGGATGACACTGTTTCGCAAGCCATGTTCTTCTAATGCTGCTATGCCTTTTATCGTGGTTCCTCCGGGTGATGCCACTTGATCTTTAAGGGTTGAGGGCGTTATCTGCTGAGCACTCAGGTAGTCACCGGTACTGCTTGCACTGGCAATGGCCAGTGCATAGGCCTCTTCTCTTGACAGGCCATACTTCACGGCGCCATCTGCCAGGGCTTCGATAAACAGGGCATAGAAGGCAGGCGAGCATCCTGTGATGACTGATCCGACTTCAAGTTTTTCTTCCGGAATCGGGTAGACAGTTCCAAGGGTGCTGAACACATCGGTGATTTTCTGAATGTTTGCTTCGTGATCTGCTGAACTTAATAAAGAGATGCCGGAATTCGTGCGTACCGGAATATTTGGAATGATCCGGGTCAGGTGAGCTGATTGCGTCACATCGTACATTTGCTGGAGAGTTACCTTTGATCCAACTGAGACAATCAGTGTTTCCGGTTTGAGCATCGGCTTGATTTCTGCCAAGACGGCAAGGATGGCAGGAGCGCTGACGGCTAGTATGATGAGATCGCACTTTTCCGCAAGTTCCGATGCACTTTGCACGGGGGTTACTGGATAGCGGGAGGCGTAGCCGTCAAGTATTTCAGCATTTCTGGTGTAGATTGCTAATTCGTGTGAATACGGGGAGTCTGCATTGAGAAAACCTTCAAGCAATGCACTTCCCATATGTCCTAGTCCTAATATTCCGATTGTCATTCTCTATCCTCCCGTAATTGGTTTTAGTATAGCATGCTTTAAATGTTAATTAAACGGGTGACTTGAATTCAGGGTTTATCTCACTTACAATAGGGTTATGAAACGTCTTGAAACCAAAACAGGGTTGATTCAGATTCTGATTAGCGGAGCGATCCTCATCCTCTTTTATTTGCTGATGGATCATCTGCCAGTGCTCTTTTCAGGTGCATCCAAAGCCCTTGATTTGATTCGCCCGCTTTTAATCGGGTGCTGTATTGCCTATCTGCTGAATATTCCGATGACCTGGATTGAGTCCCATCTCGGGAAGAGGCTGGGGGTGAGGTTGAAAAGAACCCTGGCATTGATTGCTGTTCTGGTGCTGTTGCTTGGATTTGTTGTCTTGGTCAGCGTCATGGTTATTCCGCAGTTGATCAAAGCCATAAGTACCTTGCAGAGTTCACTGCCCTCTGTATTGGATGCTTCGATTACTTGGATAAATCATGTCCTGGTCGACCTTAAGATTGATTATACCCTTGGCCATGTTGAATCATGGAATATCAATGCCTTGATGACTACGGTCCTAGCCTTTCTGTTCGGGAGTGGCTTTAATCCTGTGGATTTGACCGTGAATATCTTCCAGGCAATTCTGGGATTCATGACGCAGTTTTTTCTTAGCCTGATCTTTTCAATTTATATCCTGCTCATGAAGGAAAAACTGGGAAAGTCTTTCAAACGGCTTGCTCAGGCGCTCTTTGGTGAACATCGTTTCTATCATCAGGCTGCTGCTCTGGTCCATCTGATTGATGCGACATTCAAGCGGTATGTCATCGGGACATTGACCGAGTGCTTTATCCTGGGCATGATTTTCTTTGTCGGGATGACGCTTTTCCGGTTTCCGTATGCCTCTATGATTGCCGTGTTGGTCGGTACATTTGCGGTAGTTCCCATCGTTGGGGGAATCACAGCGATGCTGATGGGCGTCGTTCTTGTGGCATCGATTCATCCGGAACTTGGCTTTTGGTTTTATATTTTTAATCAGGTTGTCCAGCAAGTGGAGAATGATTTGATTTACCCGAAGGTTGTAGGCAGCAGTGTCGGTCTGCCGGCTTTGCTGGTATTGCTTGCTGTTTTGATTTTCGGAGATCTCTTTGGTGCCGTCGGTATGATTGTTGCTGTACCGGTGGTTTCCGTCGGGTATCAGCTGCTGACCCGGTTTGTCTCATCGCAGCTTGAACGCAAGCATTTGCCTTCAATAGAATAGGAGTTCAGTATGAAACGTTGCAGAGGATTTGAAGTTGTCAGTCATTATCGCGATCGGGAGGTGATTTTGCCCTCACGTAGTACCAAGGGATCGGCAGGATATGATTTCCAGGCGTTGGAAGATACAGTTGTTCCTGTCGGTTCAAAGCCTTGCCTGGTTCCGACTGGAATTAAGGCATATATGCCGGAAGATGAGTTCCTCCAGCTTGCGAACCGTTCCAGTAATCCTGGGAAAAAAGGATTGATTATGGCTAACGGCATCGGTGTTGTTGATCAGGATTATTATAATAATCCTGACAATGAGGGACATATCTGCTTTCTCTTTATGAACGGTACGGATGAGCCGATTCTTATCCGCAAAGGCGATAAGATCGGACAGGGAATTTTTCTTCGTTACTACACGATAGATAATGAGGAACAGGTTGATTCAAGCCGAAGCGGCGGATTTGGAAGCACTGGAGTCTAGACAAACGCTATAGGTTTGGTATACTTGAGAACAAAAGGAGAATTCAGGATGAAGAATAGTCATACAATTCTTGCGATTTCGGGGTTATTGAGCGCGATTGCAATTGTCATCCCTATGTTTGTTCCAGTCATCACATTAGGACCAGCGGGAAGTTATACCCTTTTCAGCCATGTGCCCATTATGATTGCCATGTTTATTTCACCGGCAGCTGCTGTCTATGTTGCAATCGGTGCATCGATCGGTTTTCTGCTGAAGGCAGTCAATATCGTGATCGTTATGCGGGCTTTCTCTCATATCGTTTTTGCATTTCTAGGTGCATTGTATCTCAGCAAGCACAAGAATCTCTTAGCATCGAAGAAAAAGACGGTCATCTTCGGCTTGGTGATTTCAGTGGTTCACGTCGTAGTGGAATTTGCTGTTTCCTACGTTATGCTGGGGATGCTGCCGTCCCTTCTAGGAATCCTTGCCATTTCCGTGCTCTGTCTAGGCTTTGTCCATTCCATGATCGATTATACGGCAGCTCAGTTTATCTACCGGATTGTTCAGAAAAAATGAAGATGAACAAATCGTGAAAATTATAAGAAGAGTTGAAGATAGCGGACAAAGGTGCTATCATTCATCCATGACATATAAAGAAATGAGAAAAGAAAAGGACATCCGGTTCTTTGTTGATACGGTTGAAACACTTGCAAAGGAAGTCAATATCGAAGCAATGAATGAGTATACACAGCATGGAAACACAGCCTGCTTGACCCATTGCCTGGCTGTTGCTTACTTGAGCTATTCATTTGCGCGGAAACTGAAACTCAAGGTCGACTATACCAGCCTGATCAGAGGTGCGGTTCTCCATGATTACTTCCTGTATGATTGGCACGATACCAATACGCGCTTTACCCATGGTTTCACTCATCCGCAGACTGCGTATGAGAAGGCAAGCCTGGAAGTCGCTTTGAATTCCATTGAGGAGAATATCATTAAGCGTCACATGTTTCCGCTGACACTCATACCGCCGAAAACCAAAGAAGCGGCTGTTGTTTGCCTGCTGGATAAATATTGTGCAATTGCGGAACTTACCTCACAAGAATACTATGTCCGGGTTTTACCGCAAATCCATTTCGCATCCTAAGAGCTGAAGGCTCTTTTTTAGTTCAGCACACCGAAGGCTGTGTCCGTAAAAAAGAACCGCAGGTTCAAATGCGGTTCTTACTCATCTGATAATAAGGTCAATTGACCGCTTCGTCGTGTTTCGCGCATATCAATGGTTCTTTGGTTGGATGAGCCTTTGAAGCGCAGGCTTG
>CALNCD010000066.1 GCA_937874965.1 uncultured Erysipelotrichaceae bacterium
AGGTCAAGACAATATTGAAGACGGAGTATAGCCATGAGAAGTTTTCTGCCTTTGATGCAATCATCGGGGAAACCCGCTACCAGATATCAAGTGTACCGATTACATCAGATATCCGTTACTTTGGATCATTGATTCTGTTTCAGGATGTCACACAATTTATGGAAGGGGAGCGGATGCAGCAACGCTTTATTGCTGATGCTTCGCATGAATTGAAAACGCCCATCGCAGCAATTAAAGGGATGATTGAGATTCTGAGACGTCCTGATTTCAAGGATCTGGAAACACAGACTGCATTTCTTAGCCAGATTGAGAAAGAAAACAGACGGCTGGAAAGCCTGGTCAATGATCTTATTCAGATGTCGCGTCTCTCATCCGGAAAGATTATCCTTCAGAAAACTGTTTTCAAGGTTTACGATGTCTTGTTTTCCTGCTTTCAATCTGTTTTAGGGCAGCTGAGTGCTCAGCAGATAACGTGGGCCATTGAGGGTGATCATCACCTGGAAATCTATGCCGATGCAATGAAGTTTACGCAGATCATTCAGAACTTGCTGAATAACGCAATCAGTCATTCGCAGGGGAAGTCTATTCATGCCCGTTATGAACAAGCAGACGGTACATTTACTCTATGGTTTTCCGATACAGGCAATGGTATTGCACCTGATGATCTGAATCATATTTTCGAGAGGTTCTATCGGGGCAGCTTTTCTCGGAATCGCCAGAGCGGCGGCAGCGGTCTTGGATTAGCCATTACCAAGCAATTGGTTGAAGCCCATCAGGGAACAATTGACGTTGAGAGCACCCTTGGAAAGGGAACAACATTTGTTCTTAAGTTAACCGAAAATTAACATTTCTAAAACACTATCTTCATAGTGTTTTTTTATAATGACTGCAGACAGAGATGTCGTAGGAGGAATTATGTTTAAAAAAGGAATTAAAATTCTGTTTGGTCTTATTCTGACTGCATCATTAGTTGCATGTTCAAGTTCTAAAGATAGTGGGAAGACAGAGTTCGACACTTCAAAATCAATCAGTGTTTATACTCGCGATAGTTCATCCGGAACTCGTGAAGCGTTTTTCGAAAAGGGTCTAAGCGACAAGAAGTTCGTCTTGACCTCATCCGTTGTTGAAGTCAGCAGTAATGGCGACATGCTGACAAAGGTTGCTGGTGATATCAATGGTATCGGTTATGCTTCTTTGGATTCAACGTTTACTTCTAGCCATAAGGTTTTAAGTTTCAATGGCGTTACACCGACAAAGGAAACTGTTCTTAGTGGCAAGTATGAAATTTCACGTCCGTTCAGTATTGTTACCCGTGCTTCTGGTTACTTTGAAAGCACTGATGTTTAAACATTGGTTGCGGCATTCGTCGATTATGCAATGAATTCCCAAGAAGGTCAGCAGGTTATCGCTGGTGCCGGCGGTATTGTGGATTCCACCAATGCGAAGCCTTGGACTGAAATATCGAAGAAATATGAAACAGTTCTGAAAAAAGACAATAAGAGTGTTGTCATTAAGACAGCTGGATCCACTTCTGTTGAAAAAGTCTTGACAGCATTGATTGAAAACTTTACTGTTGAAGCAGGTAATGTCCAGATTCAACAGAATCAAACAGGTTCTGGTGATGGTCACAAACGTGTTCTGGGTGCTGAGAAAGATGGCGCAAATGCTGCTTCAATCGGATTTGCTTCCCGTGATTTCTCATCTGACGAAGATGTTTCAAAGGCATTGGTTAGTGGCGTGATTTGTAAGGATGCGGTTGTTGTTCTTGTCAATGCTGCAAATCCAATAACCAATATTACAGCAGACCAGGCTAAAGCAATCTTTGGCGGTACATCAAAAATCTGGAGTGACGTCAAGTAATTAAGCTAGTCTGGAGGGATTCTCTTGAGCGTTCGTGGTTATGTCAACAAAAATAGTTTAAAGAGACGCAAGGTGGTTGATACGTTTGCTAAAACGGTCTTCCGCCTTTGCGGGTTTATCTCGGCAATTATGATTGTCGTGATTTTCGTGTTTATCGTCCAACGGGGAATTCAAGTGTTCTTCCCGGGATATCAGTTTGGAAATATAGATTTCCTAAGTTTTATTTCTGGCTTTACATGGCGTCAGGATCAGATGATTTATGGCGTCTTCTTTATCTTCATCAATACGTTGATTACGGCATTTGGGGCTGCATTAATCGCCTTTCCGTTATCAATATTGTCTGCTTTGTTTATCGCAAAGATTGTACCTAAGCGGTTCAAAATCATCTTTACTACAGTTATTGAGCTTCTTGCCGCAATTCCTTCGGTTGTCTATGGTGTCTTTGCTGCAGGGGTTATCGTTAAATGGATCGACAGTTTCGCAAGTGCACTTGGTTATACAACCCGAGGCGGAAATTCCTTACTCGCGGTCATTATTCTGCTGGCGATTATGATCTATCCTACCATTACCACGATGGCCATTACGGCGATTGAAGCTGTTCCGAAAGAAACAGAAGAAGGTTCTCTGGCATTGGGTGCTTCCAAGACACAGACGTATTTCAAAGTAATTCTTGGGTCTGCCCGTTCGGGAATCGTCGCGGGTCTTGTCCTGGGGCTTGGACGTGCATTCGGTGAAGCAACGGCTGTTTCAATGGTTGCAGGGAATGCGTTGGTTGGACCGACATTGAATCCGTTCGACATTACCCGGACATTGACGACAACAATGCTTTCTGGATTAAAAGAAACATCCGGTCTTGATTATGATGTCCGGTTTAGTGTCGGGATTGTGCTGATGATTACGATTGTGATTACTAATTTCATCATCCATCGGATCAAAGATAAACTTGGGGGTGAAAAGGCATGACAAAGCGTCGTAAAATCAGTGATTTCATGGCCAATGCCATGACCTACTTTGCTTCGTTTATTTCAATTCTTATGCTGGTTTGGATTTTCTTCTATATTTTCTCAACGGGGATGAAGTCGTTTGATTTTAAAATGCTGACGACCAATTACTGGTCCACCAACTATAAAATAGAGTTTGAGAGTCCGGATGCTGGAAGTTTTGAAAAGCCGGGTTCTCTGGGGGATTCAGTTGCTTATTCAGTAAAATACGGAGTAGGCTTTGAGGATGTCTCGACAAAAAGTGGTACAATGGACTTACAGGTCGTCTATATCGCAAGTGATTCTCCATTGAATAGCGGAACAAATGCCGTTGCCGGTGAAACGTTAGGTCAAAGTCAGTCCATCGATTTGGGTTCTAATGTTCAGCGAATCACGTATGTGAATAGTGATGGCAGTTATGCCAGTGAGGGTAATTCCAAGGGGTCAAGCGCTGCCCAATTAGCTGCTGCACTGGATCAGTCCGTAAGCATTGATTCCATGCAGTATCAGACGCCTGGCGGGGGTGTCGGCGGGTCGCTCAAGGCAACGTTGATGCTGATTGGAATGACCTTGCTGTTTGCGTTACCGGTAGGTATTTTCGCGGCAATCTACCTTCATGAATTGGCCCCTAAAAACCGGTTAACACGATTGATTCGTTCTTCCATCGAAATGTTAGCAGGGGTCCCTAGTATAATTTTCGGATTAATGGGTGTTGCGGTTCTCTTTCCGATTACTGCAGCCTTTGGAATCAAGTCAACCAGTATCCTGCTGGGTTCATTGACTCTTGCGATTATGTTGTTGCCGGTCATTATCCGTAATACTGAAGAGGCGTTGATTGTTGTTCCCAATGGATTCAGGGATGGTTCTTTATCATTAGGTGCAACGGAAACTCAGACAATTTTCAAGGTTGTCCTTCCTTCTGCCTTACCTGGAATTCTCTCGGCTGTCCTGCTTTCGATTGGACGAATCATCGGAGAATCGGCTGCATTGATTTTCACCATGGGAACATTCATTATGGATAAACCGACCTTGACGCAGAATGCGACTTCGTTGGCAGTTCAGATCTGGTCAGTCATGTCTGGTGAGAATCCGAATTTCGGATTAGCCTGTGCAATTTCCATTATTATTTTGGTGATTGTATTGATTCTAAATCTGACGATTAAATTAATTACCGCAAGACTGATGAAGAAATGGAGTGCTTAGAATGAATAACATTTTTACAGTGAAGGACCTTGATCTCTATTATGGCGATAATCATGCGCTTCATTCAATTGATATGGCTATTGAAGAAAACCGGGTAACGGCGTTTATCGGACCTTCGGGATGTGGCAAATCGACGCTGCTGCGCTGTTTCAATCGGATGAATGATTTGATTGATGGATGCCGGATTGAGGGCAATATCGAATTCAGAGGCAAGGATATTATTAAAGATAAGGTCGATACCGTTGAATTGAGAACGCAGGTCGGCATGGTGTTTCAACGTCCGAATCCTTTCCCAATGAGTATTTATGACAACGTTGCATATGGTTTACGTTGTCAGGGTGTTAAGGATAAGAAGGTCCTTGATAAGGTTGTTGAAGAGTCACTGACAAAGGCTGCACTCTGGAATGAAGTCAAAGATCGTCTTAAAAGCAATGCATTGCGTCTTTCTGGCGGACAGCAGCAACGCTTGTGCATTGCTCGTGCTATCGCTTTGCAACCGGATGTCATCTTAATGGATGAGCCAACCAGTGCATTGGATCCAATTGCGACAAGTAAAATTGAAGAACTTATGGAAAGTTTAAAGAAAGACTTTACTATTGTCATTGTTACGCACTCTATGCAACAGGCTGCCCGTATTTCTGATTTCACCGCATTCTTCTTGCTGGGTGACTTGATTGAAATGAACAGTACAAAAGAAATCTTCCACTTGCCTAAAGACAAGCGGACTGAAGATTATATTACCGGACGATTTGGATAGGAAGGAGGAATATCTATGAAAATCGAAAATCAGATCGAAGACTATCATAAAGTACTCGTTGAAATGTCGTTAAGAGTCCGTTCTATGATGGTTAAAGCTCTGGATTGCTTATCTAGCGGAAACAAGGAAGTTGCATTGCATGTTGTCGAAATGGATGAATTCATCAATCATGAAGACAGTGATATCAATGACAGAGCCATTGAAGTTCTTTCATTGCTTCAGCCTGTAGCCAGTGATCTTCGTTTGATTCTTGCAGGAATTCGGATCAGCAATGATTTGGAACGGATCGGTGATTATGCCAAGAATATTGCGAAATATGTCATCAAGAACAACGTCAATGATATTATGTACAGTCAAGATATGGTTGCGATAGGGAATATCTTTTTACGCAACTATGATGAAGCTTTGCTTGCTTTGAAAGATATGAGCGTTGAACTTGCCTATAAAGCACCTGCCAATGATGATGAGCTTGATGAAGCATTCAAGGTCTATGGCAGTAATTTAGAGGAATCGATTACAAAAAATGAAGCTCACTTGCCGTTGGCAACATTCTCTATTCTTCGGAATATCGAACGGGCAGGGGATCATACCAAGAACGTTTGTGAGTCTATTATCTATGCGAAAAAAGGCCAGCATATTGATTTTGGTTAGGATTCAGGCAGTGATTGATACGCATCAGGGTTAATTCTTATGAATTAACCCTTTTATGTGTTTTCTAGCGATCTGTAGCCGCCGGTCATTTATAATAGGAAAGCGCATATAAAAAGGATTGGGTCTTGCTTGTGAAGACTCAATCCTTAAGAACTGCCGCATAATCAATCAAAATGATTAGGCTGGTCAGTTGGGTTATTGATTCAAGTAGGTGCTGTAATTTCCTGCTTTGATTGCATCGTAGATGCCTTTGTCATAGACTTTGAATCCAGCTTCTTTGAATTTTACTTCGTAGTATGCTGTTGTTACTGTTGATAGACCTGAGAGGAAAGTAATTCCATCTTCAACAAATAATCCAGGAGAAGCAGCTGTGACTTGAATGACAAACATCTTGCTCGTTGAGGAATCGTTGATTACATTTTCCACCAACTGAGGTGTTGTATAGGATGCGATGACCGTCGCAACATCTGTAGGTAGGATATTGGCTGCATTTGCACCGCTATTCGTTGTTGAAATCACTTCTGCACCTGTATACGTCGTCGATTGGTTATAGGTTTGAATTAAGCTTTCAAAACTGTCTCCGGCTTTGATCTTTGCGATAACGGCATTCCCGTCGGCTTCAGTCTTTACTTCGATAATGCGTACTTTCTTCAAAGCGTTCGTGCTTGCCAATGAATCATAATTAGCTCTGACGTATTCTTTAACGACGGCTTTTTCTTTCAACGTAGGATAAATGAGGTTCTCGATGTATGCTTCTTTTGTTTCATATCCAGCAGCCTTTAAAACATCAGCTTCAACTTTGTCTTTGATTGCCGTTGCATACTCAGTTTCTGCTTCTGCCTTCATTGCTTCAGTGACTTCAACGCCAGAGTTAAGCACTTTCTTAGCTTCATTAATCACAAATGTATCTGAATTTGAAACCTGCGCCATTCCGTAAAGGTCTTCTTTTGTATACTTCTTGTTGTTCACTTGCATCAATACTTCAGATCCGTTACTGACTGCTGTGTATTTGTCAGAGCATCCGCTGAGCAACAATAGTCCGCACACGCATAATACAATTAATTTTTTCATATTAGTTTCCTGCCCAGTATGCTTTGATCTTGTCATACATTGTGTTATCTGCAAATGTGATGGTCAGCTTATCGCCCGCTTCAACCAAAGCCTTGACCGCCAGGTTATCATCCTTATAGTAAGTAATGACAGAACTATAGAAGGTTGAGTCTCCCTTGAAGTTTTCAAAAGCTGAACCATCGTTCTTAATCAGATGATAGCCGAACTGTGTCTTGACCCAGCCGGAAACTTCGCCATCAGCAAGCTTCAAGGCTGCTGCACGGAAATCGGCATCGTATTTCGTATCTGTCGAATCAATATACCCGACTTTTCCATCGAGTACACGTGTGGATTCATCTTCAGAGTAATCATACGCAACATCAGTAAATGACTTGCCTTCTGATAAGGCTTTATCAACCGCAGCCATACGTGCTTTTTCATCTGCAGTCGGATTATCAGGGTCACTCATCGAAATGAGAATGTGTGAAACAGAACGCGGGGATTGAGCCGCCTTGAATGCAGGCAATAAATCGGCGCTCTTCTCATTGATATAGCCTTGAATGATCTGGTCGACTTTCTTGGAGTTAATGTAGTACTCGGCGAAATCCGTAAAACCAAGAGCTTTCATTTGTTTCTGGATGCTTGCTTCGTCATATCCGTAAGAAACATAGTTCTTCAATGTCGTGGCAGCTTCTGTGGTGTAAGTGCTGATTTCATCGCTGGTCAATGTAATGGACTGATCAGCAATTTCCTTTTGAAGCAAGGAAGACAATTGAGAAACCATCACATCGGTTCCTGAGTAATAATTGGTGTAGTATTCATCAGCTGTGAAATTAACGCCGTTGATCTCAAATACCACATCCGTACCGTTCACACTTTTCCCAGTGAACACTGAACTGACTTTATCATTAATGAAGACGCCGATGATCCCGATGAAGATCACAGCGACTAAGATGACAAACCAGAATTTTTTTAATATATTCGTCATTTGAGTCCTCCTCTAAACCTATCACATTATATGGTATTTACTAGGATTATGCAATATTTCCGGATTTGAAATAAATTTCACAACAACCCGAATCCAAAGAGTGTAAATAAAATATCATGGCACGAAGTATGCTATAATGAGTTGAGTTTAGAAAAGTAAAAGTGGAGGAAAATCATGTCAGTCTTGAAAATTGAAAATTTGCATGTCTCGATTGAAGACAAAGAAATATTGAAAGGAATCGATCTCGTTGTTAAATCGGGTGAAATCCACGCGATTATGGGACCGAATGGAAATGGAAAATCGACACTGTTATCTGCGATTATGGGACATCCTAAATATCAGGTTACCGAAGGCTCAATCACTTTTGATGATCAGGATGTTCTGGCCATGGAAGTTGACGAGAGAAGCCGTGTCGGTCTTTTTTTAGGAATGCAGTATCCGATGGAAGTTACTGGAGTTACCAATTCGGACTTTATGAAATCTGCCATCAATGCGCGGCGTGAACAGCCGATCGGATTATTTGAATTCGTCAAGTCGATGGAAGGGTCTATTGAAAAACTCCAGATGAACAGTGATTTGGCGCATCGTTATCTGAATGAAGGTTTCAGCGGCGGTGAAAAGAAGCGAAACGAGATTCTTCAGATGCTGATGCTGAAGCCGGAAATTGTCATGCTTGATGAAATTGATTCTGGTCTTGATATTGATGCATTGCGCATTGTCGCAACTGTTCTTCTAGAAGAGTATGAAAAACGGAAGATCGGGTTAATTATTGTTTCGCACTATGAACGTTTCTTTGAACTGATTGCGCCAACGCATACGCATATTCTGATTAACGGTAAAATCGTGATGAGTTCTGACGCATCACTGGTCAAGCGTATCGATGCTGATGGGTATGATTGGATCAGCAGGGAACTCGGTCTGGAAGTGAAGAAGGAAGTCAAACCGGTTTCTTCGATTGAAAACTGTGCAGTTAAGGAAAAAGTTGGGTTGTAGTATGGCTAGAGAATCAGTTGAGTTCAATATTCAGGCTAATGAAATAGTTCAATGTGCGGATAACACACAGACAGTACTGAATCTTAGCGTAAACGATACGTTAGACATTAGTGTGGAATTGGTTGAAAATACAAGCGGAATCCTTGTTATTAATGTTGAGGGTATAGGGCGTTTAAATCTTGTTCTGAATTGCCTGGAGGGGTCATCGTTTGATTACCTTTGGGTTAACAAGAGCGACACTTCGTTGGTCGTCAATGAGACAGTCTACCTCGGTAAGCAGGCAAGTCTACGTACGAATTATGGAGAGATGACGTCAGGCGAGCATGAAAAGACGACAGTCTTTCATATGATCGGGGAGCGCTCAGTCGTGGATGTGCGCAGTGCCAGCATCACATTCAACAAGATGAGCTGGGATATGAGTGTCGAACATGAGGCAAAATATACTGAAGCCAATCTTCGTAATTATGCAATCGGTCTCGAGAATTCAGAATTTGTTCTGAAAGTTATCGGTCATATTCTGAATGGGAACTCCGGCTCGCAAACGCATCAGACCAGCCGTGTTCTGAATGTTTCTGATAAAATTACCGCTGTTGTTTATCCGGAACTATTGATTGATGAGAATGATGTTGCTGCTTCTCATGCGTGCACCATGGGACAACCTGATCCAGAGCAGGTTTATTATCTGCAAGCGCGTGGTTTGCCTGAGCGTGAAGCGTTAAGCTGATTACGCTTGGCTATCTTCTGCCAATTACTCAAGGAATTGAAGATGAGACAATTAAAACCATGCTGAATGATGAAATTATAGTGAAGGTCGGTCAAAATGTTTGATGTGGAGCGGATTCGCCTGGATTTCCCTTTTATTGCGAATCATCTGAATGATGCTAAGGGGCCGTTGGTCTATTTTGATAATGCAGCCACAACGCTTAAACCTAAAGTAGTTATCGATTCAATTCAAAGGTATTATACTCATGAATCTGTGAATATTCACCGTGGGGATTATGATCTATCCTTTGATATTACAGCCCGTTATGATGCTGTCCGTGAACAGGTGGGCAAATTCATCAATGCTGAGACGAAAGAAGTTGTATTTACCTCCGGTGCAAGTGCTTCCTTGAATCTGGTCGCTTTCGGTTATGGACGCCATATTCTTAAGAAGGGCGATGTTATTCTAACAACAGAATCAG
>CALNCD010000067.1 GCA_937874965.1 uncultured Erysipelotrichaceae bacterium
AATGGCAGGTTTCAACGAAACAGATCATACGGCCCTTTTCAAAAAACTGGCAACGCCGATATTTGAGACCGTATCCATGTTTTGTTGCGATAAGCTCCGTGTCTTTCATCTCACCCGGCACATGTCATTGTTGAATGCAATCAATTCATTGAATATTGATGAGATTGTCACCAAGTTGAGCCAGATTGATGCCACCCTGAAACGCATTGGAATTGAACACCCACGAATCGCCCTTGCGGCCTTGAATCCTCACGCTTCTGATCATGGAATGTTCGGCGATGAGGAGCGGTTGTTTCTCGAGCCGGCTGCTGCCATCTGCCAGAAAACAGGAATGAATGTGACAGGTCCTGTTCCAGCGGATTCTGTTTTCTATCAGGCTTTGAATGACCGGTTTGATGGTGTGCTTTCGCTCTATCATGATCAAGGGCACATTGCCTGCAAGACTTACAATTATCAGAAATCTGTCTCTGCGACGCTTGGCTACGCTTTTATGCGAACTACCGTTGACCATGGAACTGCCTACGATATTGCCGGAAAAGGCATTGCAGATTGTGAAAATCTCTACGAGGCAATTCGCGTAGGCACCGTCTATTGGAAACTTCAGAATAATCGAAACACACAATGAAGGAGAATAAAATGAACAAGATTGGAATTATCACGGATGATTTGACCGGAACGATGACCTGCGGTGTTCTTCTCGCCAGCGTGGGTATCAAAGCATCGTCCTATTTCGATCCCCAAAATCTTGAGAATAGCGAAGACCAAGAAGCAATCATTATAAGTGCTGAGAGCAGGAATCTACCACCTGAACAAGCAAAAAAACAGGTGAAACAAGCGTATAGTGCCCTTAAAGCAAAGGGCGCCACCTATTTCACAAAACGCATTGATACAACCTTCCGAGGGGGCATGGGATTTGAAGTGGATGCACTGATAGAAGAACTCCCGAATGATACGATTGTCATTATGGCCCCTGCAATGCCCGATACTCATCGTATCGTTGTTGGAGGATATTCAATCATTGATAGTACGATTTTAGCGGAGTCTGCTGCATCCAGAGATGTTCTTTCTCCAGTTCATGAGTCTCATATTCCGACCTTAATTTCCTCACAAAGTAAATACAAGGTCAGTGAAATCCATATTGATACGGTCAAAAAAGGTCTTGAAGCTATCCAACAAGCCCTCGAAGAAAAAAAACATCAGCAGTGTAAAATCATTGTCATTGATGCACTCACAACCGATCATCTTGGCGAGATTGCGAAAGCCGTCTATGCATTGAAGTGGAATGTAGTCTGTGTTGATCCGGGAGCATTTACGCAGCAGTTAGCACTATTACGGGGATTCGGACGAAAAAACCGTTCTGGTTTTGATAAACAATTACGACCTGTTATTGAAAACTATAATGGAAAGGTTGTAGTCATTGCAGGAAGTGCAACAGATGTAACACGTTCCCAAATTACTCAGCTGATGCATGAGCCCTATTCCTTGACCCTTTCAATAAATCCGCTGGAGCTCTTCGAACATTCACTTGAAACCAATGACTCTCTTGAAGCGCTCATCAAGACGGGCGTAAGCATGTTGAATGATGCCGGTAAGCGCGTTTTCATTATCGAAACAGCAGTAACCAACGGAACATTCAGTTTAGCGGATGTTGAGACACGCTATCACCTCCCCAAGGGGGATGCATCCAGAAAAATCAACCATTATCTCGGCCACATTATCCACTCTATATTAGAACAGGCAACTCAACCAGTCCATGGCATTTACATGACCGGTGGGGCCACCTTGGTAACAAGCATGAAGGCGCTTGGTGCTGCTGGAATTCAACT
>CALNCD010000068.1 GCA_937874965.1 uncultured Erysipelotrichaceae bacterium
ATACTTCATGCAGTTCATCATGTCATTTCCATCAAAGTTCGCAAAAGAGAAACCCTCGCCTTCTCCTGTGAACTGATTGTAAGGAGCAACAGTATCCTTGAGACCTCCGGTTTCACGGACAATCGGCAACGTGCCGTAATGCATGGAAATCAACTGCGATATCCCACAAGGTTCAAACAGAGAAGGCATCAGAAAGGCATCGCAGCCCGCATAGATCTGATGGGAAAGTTCTTCATTGTAACCTCTGTAATACACCATCCGATGCTTGTATTGCGCCTCACAGCCTGCAAAGAAATCCTCATACTCCTGCTGCCCGGTTCCAAGAATAATCACCTGTACATCCTGATCCATGATCTCATGGATCTTCTCCGCCACAAGATTGAACCCCTTCTGATCAGTTAGCCGTGAAACCATCCCGATGAGCATCACATCTTTCGCAGGTCGCAGTCCGAGCCGTTCTTGAAGAGCACGTTTATTTTTCGCTTTCTTAGGAAGCGAACGGTGGTCATAATGTTCAGCAATGCTGACATCGGTCATCGGATTCCATAAATCGACGTCAATGCCGTTTTCAATGCCGGATAAGTCAAAGTAGCGAAGCCCGAGAACCTCATTCATGTTCTCGCCATATTCCGGTGTTAGGATTTCTTTCGCATACGTTTTGGAAACCGTGGTGATCTTATCCGCATACAACACTCCCCCTTTAAGAAAACTGATCATTCCAGGGTAAAAGCGCAGGGTTCCGTTTTCGTAGAACTTACGCGGTAAGCCGATGCAGCTTTCCAGCATATCCACAGGGAAAACACCCTGAAAGGCCAGATTATGAATGGTAACAACCTGTTTGGCACGAAAGACCAGGGAATTCTTGCGGTAGTATTCTTTCGCAAGAACCGGAATCAAGCCCGCATGCCAATCATGGTTATGGAACAGATCCGGATACCAATCCAAGGTATCCAGCATGCTGAGCACCGCGTGGCAAAAGAATGCAAAGCGTTCCCCATCATCTGCATACCCATACAGGCCATCGCGCTCAAAATAGCCCTGATGTTCGATAAAATAGGTAGGGACCGGGTTGTTGGGATCGAAGTAGACACTGACATCGACATCAAACTTCGCTGCTTTAAGATGGAACGTATCCGCTTGAGTGAACGAACTGCGATTGTTCTGAGCAACCTTCTGATACAACGGCATCACAACCCGAACATCAAAGCCTTCCGCAATGATTTGCTGGGGCAATGCCCCGACTACATCAGCTAACCCGCCGCTTTTAATATACGGCAAGCCTTCGCTCGCTACAAAAAGAATCTTCTTTGTCATCAGACTGTCTCACTTCGCCCGATATAAATGATATCGTCTGCAGCTGCGCAGATGTTTTTCGCATTGAATACCTTGGCACGTTTATCGACAATAGCCCGGTCCAATTCAATACCGCTGGCGATATGGGCCCTGGTCAGGATAATGCTGTTACGGACTACTGCTCCTTCCTCAATGACCACATTGCGCCCGATGATCGAATTCTCGACTGTTCCCATAATCATCGATCCATTGGATATGGTTGAATTCTTGACACGGGCTGTTGAATTATAAAGAGTCGGCGGTGAATCGGATGTCCGCGTGAATATTGGCCAGTCCTCACGGAAAAATGCCTTGGATTTGGATTGATCAATCAAATTCATATGTGTAGTGTAATAGCTTTCCAGGCTGTTGATGCAACGAACAGGATGACGTAAAGCAACGCCATTGATTGCCAATTCATCGACTTTTTCACGGATAATGTCTTTCAGCCAATAGAACGGACTGATCTCCCGTGCTTCTTTCAACAGTTCCAGCAACAACGACTTACGCATCAGATAGCACTCCAGGGAGATACTGCGGTTTTTATGCTTGCCGCGATTCACACCGATGGAAACCACCCGTCTTAAATCCGGATTACACCCATCTTTTTCATACGAGAGCGTATCACAGCCGATACAGACCTCATTGGCATTGTCCGTGGACTTATAAAGCATGCTGATGTCCGCATTTGATTTCAGATGCTCCGCCAATAAATCATTGTAATCAAACGAATACACAAAATAAGACGGTGCAATCAGGACATACTGTTCGTCGGCATCACTGAGAAATTCAAGATTCTGGCTCATTGAGCTGATGTCTGTATGGTAAGCTGAGGCTTTCATTTCGGATTCATTGCTGAAAACATGAAGGCTGCCGCGTTTGGAATTGATATTGAAGTGACGGCCGGTTCCGACATGTTCACTGATGGAACGGGAATTCCCTCGAACATGAATATGAATGTTGGAAATGGCCGAGTTGCTCATATTGGATAAGACGAAGTCGATGATCCGGTAACGGCCCATAAAGGATAAGGACGGAATACCTCGGTAATCACTGAGTCCTGATACTTCAACAGCATTGCTTTCAAAGTTGATAATTCCTAGAATCTCTGACATGTTTACCCCCTATATATCCTTGGAAACCAAGGTCACTTCACCATCGGTTCCGACTTTTTTCCTGGCCGAGATCACAACCCCTTCACCTACGATAACCTTCTTCAGTTTTGCACCGGCTTCAACACGGGTTCCGGGCAGCAATACACTGTCAACGACGCTGGCACCCTTGGCAACAACGACATCGTGAAACAAGACGGACCGCTTTATCTCACCTTCAATCAGGCAACCCTGATTGACCATGGAATTGCTGATCTTCGCAGTATCGGTAATCGTATGCGCCGGATAGGTGATATCCTCTGAATAAATCCGCCAGGAAGGATCAAAGATATCCAGCCCGCTCTTGGGATCAATAAGATCCATATTCCCTTCCCACAGACTGTCAATCGTTCCGACATCTTTCCAGTACCCTTTGAAGCGGTATGCATACAATGAACGGTTTGCTTTCAGATAAGCAGGGATGATGTCCTTCCCGAAATCATGTTCGCTGTCTTCCTTCTTTTCATCAGCCAGCAGATACTGCTTCAGACGCTTCCATGAAAAGATATAAATACCCATCGACGCAAGATTGCTCTTAGGCTGCTGAGGCTTCTCTTCAAATTCAATGATTCGATCATTCTCATCGGTATTCATAATCCCGAAGCGCGAAGCTTCCTTCAGCGGCACTTCCAGTACCGCAATGGTCGCATCTGCATTATTATCTTCATGCTGCTTCAGCATCTTGGAATAATCCATCTTGTAAATATGATCCCCAGATAAAATCAGGACATGGTCCGGTTCCTTCTGATCTAAAAAATCAATATTCTGGGTAATTGCATCGGCCGTTCCCCGATAAATGCTGAACCCTCCCGACTTCTCCCGCGGCGGCAGAACATATACACCCCCATCACGGGTATCCAATCCCCAACGGGAATCCTGGGCGACATATGAATTCAGGAAAATAGATTCGTATTGTGTAAGAACGCCTACGGTCTGAACCCCTGAATTCGCACAATTGCTGAGCGGAAAATCAATGATCCGGTACTTGCCGCCGAAATAGACAGCGGGCTTCGCCACTTTGTCCGTAAGCTCATAAAGGCGCGTTCCTCGCCCCCCTGCTAGAATCATCGCAACCATTTGATTATTTCTCATATTCGGTTCTCCTATGCCTATAGTATTATTATAGAATAAAAGATACAAATAATGAATCAAAAGTGTTAATATTTCCTCACTTTTGTGTTAATACAACCATTTCTTTAACTCATTTTATGAGTTTTTCACACATTGAGTGAAAATATCCCATAAAATCACGAAGTATAAGTATGCGCTTACATTATTGTTTTTATAAAAAAACAAGGTTACCCTTGTTGATTCAAATAAGCCCGTACATCACTGATGAAATAAAGTGACCCAGTAATCACAATCGTTCCTTCAGGATTGTTCCGAATTGCCGTTTCGATGGCTTGCTGGTAATCCGGTTCAACCGTGACCTGGAACCCGTTGGCCAGTTCATCTGCAGTTGCTTTTCGATACATCTCAAACTCGGAAACGATCACATGATCCGCAACCTGAATCAGTGCCTTCAGCATCGTATGATAGGGTTTATCCTTCAAAGCACTGTAGATGACCGTTATCGGACGAGGAATATTCTTGAAGTTCTGAATCAGGGCTTCAATCCCTTCGGCATTGTGTGCTCCATCAATAATGATCAGCGGATGTTCACCCATGATTTCAAACCGCCCTGGCCAGACGGCTTGTTTCAGACCACGTCGCAGACTATCTTCGCTGATCAGCGGAAATTCCTGCCGGTAATCCAGCAGTACTGCCAAAGCCAATGATGCATTCGCAACCTGATAAAGTGCGATTGTGCTGAGTTCAACCTCAATATGACGGGTTGTAAAGAAAAGATGGTGGTCCTTGATCTGCGCATTGCGGGGAAAGAAGACCCGGGTAAGTGGTGCCTGATGTTCCTTGGCTTTCGCAGCAAATACATCCAGACACTCAGGTTTATTCTCGCACGTGTACAGCGGCACATGATCTTTGATGATCCCTGCTTTCTCAGCAGCAATCAGCGCTAAGGTATCCCCAAGCTGTTCCATATGGTCGTACCCGATATTCGTGATGATGCTGGCAAGCGGTATAATGACGTTTGTCGCATCCAGACGTCCGCCCAAGCCGACTTCAAAAAGAGCAACGTCCACTTCCTGATCCAAGAAGTAAAGAATGGCGACCAGCATATCGATGACAAACATGGAGAAACCATATTTACCCCAGTAAGGAGTCGTCTGATTTAT
The DNA here is from genome assembly GCA_937874965.1 of uncultured Erysipelotrichaceae bacterium. Lineage (GTDB taxonomy): Bacteria > Bacillota_I > Bacilli_A > Erysipelotrichales > Erysipelotrichaceae > CALNCD01. The sequence goes on from CALNCD010000068.1 coordinate 4,718, forward strand.
CCAATACAGCAGGTCATCATCGGAAATCGGCTGGTTGTCGATCCTGAACCGATCATGATGCGAAACCAGATGCGGTGATGAAAAGCTTCCGACCCGATACCCGGATTCCTGCAGCATCGATCGTAGATAATTCGTTGTTGAACCTTTGCCGTTGGTTCCGCCGATGTGGAAACTCTTCAGTTTCAGGTGAGGATTGCCCAATTCAGACAGACATTGCTTCAGCTGTTCCAAACCGGGTAATCCGTTCGAGCGTCGTTGCATCAAAGCCTCCAACGCAGCATCTATTGTATCAAAGGTCATCATGTTCTCCAATCTATGGGCTTATCATTCTGGCTGACCAGCCATGTGTTTATCCTCGAAAATACCCTGGAACCAAAGAAGCCGTTGCGTGCACTGAGCGGACTGGGATGAGCGCTCTCTACCACCAAATGCCGCGAATGAATCAGAACACTCTTCCTGCGAGCAGCATTTCCCCACAAGACAAAGACCATGGGTTTTTCGCGGTTCGACAGCAAGGTTATCACGCGATCCGTGAACATTTCCCAGCCCTGGTTGCGATGACTGTTCGCATTCCCGGCTTCAACGCTCAGCACCGTGTTCAGCAAAAATACGCCCTGTTTTGCCCATGGCATAAGATCCCCGCAGGTATTGGTTATTCCCAGATCATCATGAAGCTCCTTGAATATATTCACCAGACTGCGAGGCAGAGGCTGATCCGCATGGATTGAGAAGCTTAACCCCATGGCTTGATTAGCGCCTGGATAGGGATCCTGACCGAGGATTACGACCCGAACATCCGAATAGTCAACCGTATCAAATGCACGGTAGATTTCATCCTTCGGAGGATAAATGGTTTTGGTCTGGTATTCGTGATCAATAAACGCCTGAAGTTCCATAAAATATGGCTTCGCAACTTCATCGGCGAGCAGCGTCTCCCACTCTCTACCCATATAAGACTCCAAAGACCATTACATCATAGGCTTCCAGTATCCAGCGTTTCTGATGCTGTCCATGCAAGCGGCCTTGCGTGCTGGCGAGTGCTTCTGCTTCATGACTGAAAGAAACTTCCCGTTCCTGTGCCGTCGGATTAAAATAGACGACCAATGATTCATACGCTGGGTGTTCAATGTCTTCAATCTGATAAATCAGCACCTCCCGATCCAGATCACTGAATCGAATGTGCTCATCCATTTCCTGATCAGTTGTAAACCGGAAGCAATCAAAATCCTTCCTGAGCTGAATAAAATCCTGTGTCATCAAAACGACATCCCCATACTGGTCCTTACGCATCCAATCAAGCTGATTCACGACATCAGGACTATTGTAAGTATTTCCAAGTCCGCTTTTGGATCGGCAGAATTCTTGACCGAGCTGCATGAATGGAATACCCTGTGCCAGAAACAAAGCAGCAATACTCATCTTATGTTTCCGCAGCCGAACAGCCTTGCTGTCTTCTTTGCAGCATTCCTTGATTTTATCCCAAAGGGTATGATTATCATGACATTCCACGTAATTTATAGATTGCTGGGGTGAATTAAACAGGCGTACACAGCCCTTGGAAGACGCATTCCCCAAAAGACAGGCCTTCATCGCCTCAAGGTTACGAAGATCACCCGTCAGATACCCCTTCACGGATACTTCACTTTCATTGCTTTTTCCTTTAACATGGTCACGGAAGAAATCATTGAAGAATCCGATTTCAGGCATTAAGGAAGAATTCTGAATCATGGCCTTCTCATCATCACCTAACATCGTCGGCATATTCCAGCCTTCGCCATACAGCAAGACATCCTTTTTTAAAGCTGACGTTTTCTGATAGATGTCATTCATTGTCTGGATATCCAAAATACCCATCAGGTCAAAACGGAAGCCATCCACTCCATAGCGAGTCATCCAATACACGCAGTTATCAACGATAAATTTGCGATTCATAGCCATCTTGGAATCAAAATCATTTCCGCAGAAACTTCCATTGGACAGATCACCGTTTTCGTTGCAACGGAAATAGTAATAAGGCACAATCTTATCAAATGAGGAATTCTCAATGGAATAGACATGATTGAAGACAACATCCATGGTCATTCGCATCCCATGCTTATGATAGTGATTCACCAGTTCCGCAAACTCATTGACACGAAGGATACCATCATTGGGATTCGTGGTATAGCTGCCCTCGCATACACCGAACTGCACCGGATCATATCCCCAATTATAGAAGACTGTTTTATTCAATTCATCAACTGTTGCGAAATCAAAGACAGGCATCAGCTGGATATGCGTAAAGCCTAGCTGTCTGACATAATCAAAACCGGTCGGATTTCCATTGAGATTCGTCGTTTTCTCCTCACACATCCCGACAAATGTTCCTGGATGTTTAATGCCGCTGTTGGCATGAAACGAAAAGTCACGGACATTGCATTCCAAAATTGAACAGTCACTTCTGCTTTTGAGCACCGGCAATGCATGTTTATCAGGGGTGACGCACTGTGTGAAGTCTATGATGACATTGGCTTTTTCGTTGGCAATAGAAGCAACACCATAGGGATCCAACGTCCGGTTGACCTTGCCGTTGACACCGACGAGATACACATAGTGTGCACCATGAAGATTCTTAGGCAATGCTAATCGGAAAACACCTCGGGAGCTCCGCTGTAACGCATGGATGCTTTCACCCTCTTTTGATTCGATAACAACTCTGACTGATGTTGCCGTCGGTGCCCACAATGCAAAACGGGTTTCATGATCATGGATATGGACGCCTAAATCATCCCCGTCATAAGCGAAAAGGTCATCAAAGCCTTTACGCTTGGTAATCAAGGCAAACTGCAAAGGTGTCGATAGACTGTGTTCCTCAATAATGTCATAGCTTTGACCAATTTCAATGCCTTCACACTCCAGCTGATATTTATAGTACTGATTTCCGCTTTCTGTGATATTCGCAATTTTCAGAACAGTGTGGCGAGAGCATTGATTCCTTAAATAAAAGACCGTGCTTTTCCCGCCATAGAAATTCTTGGACAGAAAGACGGTAATGCTGTTGAAATCATCTAAATAGGATTCAAATACTTCTGTTTTTCTCATACAATTCTTGACCTCTGATACTTCTTCCACCATTATAGACCATCTTTAATGAAGATGCATTATTTATACCGGAAATGATTGACAAGCCTTTTAAATCTGGCATAATTTTTATGAATAAGGGGTCTCTATGGAAACAAATACACAAACACCGAAGGCAAAATTCGGTTTATTCACAACGATATCAATGATTGCAGGCATTGTCATCGGTTCCGGTATTTTCTTTAAGACAGATGATGTTCTGTATGCCACAGACGGCAATGTCCTCATGGGCGTTCTATTGTGGAGCGTAGGGGCCATCGGCATTATCTTTGGCGGCTTATGCATTTCCCGGTATGCAATGAAGAATGACACCGTCGGCGGCTTGATCACCTATTGCGAAGACGCCTGGGGCAAACGTTTCGGCTATATGGCGGGCTGGTTTCAGACAGTCTTCTATTACCCGGCCTTAATCGCGATACTGTGCTGGATTTCCGGAATGTATATCGGGTTGATCTTTAATATCACCGACCCGTTCAGTTTGCCTGTCTGGCTGATGACCATCACAATTCTCATCGTTTTCTTTCTATTGAATGTACTTGCAACTGCTAAAGCCGGCGCTTTTCAAAACATTACCCTGGTCTTGAAAATCAGTGCATTATTGATTCTTACACTGATCGGGCTCTGCTTCGGACAAGCAGCTAACCTCAGCGCCAGTGCAGCCCCCGCAGCCATGAAAACCGGATTGTTCACAGGTCTGATTGCCTGTGCATTCTCCTTTGATGGCTGGTTCATCGCCCCTTCGATTGCCCACGAGATACGCGACCCGAAGAAAAATCTTTCCAAAGCCTTGGTTATCGTCCCATTGTTGATCCTGACCATCTACCTTGCTTATTTTATCGGCATTAATTACCTGCTCGGTCCGGCACAGATCATGCAGCTCGGAGATAGTTCAGTAGGCTATATTGCCTCAAGCCTGGTAGGCGGCATAGGCAGTAAAATTGTCTATTGCGCAGTCAGTCTATCTGTTCTGGGAACAGTCAACGGCATCGTCCTGGGTTACATACGATTGCCCTATGCCCTAGCTCTTCGCCGGGAAATTATCGGATATCGTGCGTTAGCCAGACTTGACCAGACCCGGGATATTCCCTTGAACTCTGCCTTGCTGTGTTTTATCCTGTCGTCCCTTTGGCTTTTATTGCATTTCTTCAGCAGTCTTAAACTTAAACTTGGCTTTCTGGATTTCTCATCGTTATCCATTGACAGTATCCCCATCGTTTTAACGTATCTGTTCTATGCAAGCCTTTATCTTAAATTAATTCTGGATGGTCGTCGTGATCCAGCCCATCGATCCTGGCGGTATCATCTTCTGTATCCCCTGCTTGCGCTCGCAGGTGCAATCTTAGTTCTCATCGGCGGACTGCAAGGATCAGGATGGATCTATCTGGTTATCTCGGTCATCGGTATTCTTGCTGGCATATTAGTCCGGCCGAAACAGCCATCTGAATAATGAACAAACCTCCTGTTGCCAACATCACAGGAGGTTTGTTCTCTTTTAATCATGCATGTATCTGCTATCATCGTTCACTTCAAGCCAGCAATTATGCTGATAGAACCGTTGCACTGCTTAGCGTGTGTACGTCACAGCACTTAATCCTTGGTGAGCATCAATAAACGGCTGGAATTGTTCGATACTGTCACTGACCAGTAAGCTCTCTAATTCGACTTGCATAAGAAATCCAGCGGTAACCATATCTTTGAATTGGGTTACTAGTCCACCGTAGAAATTATGCGTATTGACCAGAATGCAGGGATTATTGTGCTGTCCAATACGGCTCCAGGAAATAACTTCACTGAATTCTTCAAGTGTTCCCCATCCTCCTGGTAACGCGATATAGACATCACCAAGCTCAATCATCTTCAACTTACGTTCATGCATGGTATCCACAACAATAAGCTGATTCAGTTGGGGATGAGCCAGTTCCCGCTCAATCAAAAAGGTCGGCATAACACCTATGGTTTTCTGACCTCCCGCTCGGACTGTATCTGCGATTATTCCCATCAGACCGACTTTTCCTCCGCCGAATACCAACGTATGTCCTTGATCACAAATCCACTGGCCCAGCTTCTTCGCTGCTTCCGCAAATGCAGGATCCTTCCCGGCATTTGCACCGCAATAAACAACAATATTCATCATTAATCCTCCCTGTCCACCCTACATTATAGACTATGGGTTATACCCAGGTGTGAAGACTTTGTGAAGAATTCATCCGTAAACAACTCTGAGAACTAGCTAAAAAAAGCCCGCAGCGAAGCGCCACGGACTGATTCAGTATTATTCGATTGTTCTTGTGTAACCTGTTGAATTTGCTTTTTCAACGGCTGCGATGTATGTACCGATCTTAATGGTAACCTTTGTCTTAAGATCAGCATTCGTTGTCACTGTCGTATCATCGACAGGAATAGCTTTCACTTCAGCAACGGTCTTGCCAACCATATACTTTTCAAGTTCAGCCTGCTGTTCGTACCATTCTTTCTTGATTGTACCAGCATCCTTCATTCCATATTTTTCTTTGAGTTCTTTCTTTGTGGAGAAGTTCACAGGATCAGCTGATGTGATAACTGGAGCGCCTTCAATTGATACAGTTGCCTTGTTTTGAGCAACATCGTTGTAAACGAAGAGAATCTTACCATCTTTGTCCGTTGCGGTTCCGGTGAATGTTGTATCAAATTGGATTGAACCAAGCTTGTCAGCTGATGCATCAGTTGCGGCAACAACTGTATTGGATGCAGAACCAATGGTCTTGACATCCTTGACTTCGACAGCTGCTTCAGCAGCTTTCTTGACAACAGCCTGATAGGTTTCAATGCTGATTGTAACAGATGTCTTCAAATCTCCGTCAGCAGACTTCAATGCAGCAATCTGATCCAGTGTTTTGCCCTTCATTGCAGTTTCAAGAGCAGCAATCTGTTCGAACCAATCTTTCTTAATGCTTGAAGATCCAGACATACCATAAGCGGCACCCTTTTCCTTCTTTGTCGGCGTAGCTGCTGACTTATCAAAGCCAATAAGCTTGCCGGCTGCATCAAATTTAACCGTATTCTGAGCAGTATCAATCATAACATCCACGATCTTGCTGTCCTTGTCCAATAGAACAATGGCATAGGTAGTATTTGCTTGAACCTGTCCATCACTTGCTTTCTTGTCCGCTGTAGCAGCTACAGGGGCTTTTCCTTCAACCGTTGTGATGCTTGCGACACCAACTTTATAGGTCTTGGAACTGCTTCCTGAGCAACCAGAAAGCACCAGCATGATTCCTAGTAATGCGACTAGTAATTTTTTCATTTAGTAAGTTTCCTCCTATTACTATAGCCTTATTATATAACTAATCCGATTAAAAACAATTCAAAAACAGTGAAAACCCCTTATTGATGTGAATGCATTAACAAATTACTTTTAGATGACAAGTATTTTTGTGAAAGATAATTCACAATTCACAAAGATTGTAAGCCTTTGCGCATTGCTTTTAACCCTGAAACAGAAATCCGGATTCCTGTCGTTGAATCCACTGAATCCAGAAAAAAACACAGGACTTGTCCTGTGCTCCGATGCCTAGTATCCATCCTTTTTTTCTGCAGGGCTGGCGAGATTCAAATCGATGTGGCAATACCCTCCTGGATTCTTCTTGAGGTATTCCTGATGATACTGCTCAGCCGGATAATAACGATCCAGTTTCTCAACTTCAACGACAATCGGCTGTGAGTATGACTCTTGCTGCCTCGTGATTTCCTGTTCAATGATGATACGGTCAGCCGGATTTGTATAGTAAATCCCTGTCCGATACTGGCTTCCGCGATCATTGCCTTGACGATTCAAAGAAGTCGGGTCAATAATACGGAAATAATGATCTAAAATTGCCCCAAGGGATATGCGGTGTTCATCATAGATGACTTTAACAACTTCAGCATATCCCGTAGTCTGTGTGCAGACTTGCTGATACGTCGGGTTATCTGTTTGGCCTTGTGCATAGCCCACCTCCGTGGATTCAACACCAATCAATTGTTCATAATACGCTTCACTGCCCCAGAAACAGCCTGCGCCCAGCACGATTTGCGCCATGACTCATCACTCCTTTTTCCTTATTCTACCATACCTGTCAATCCATGAATCAATTTACATATTTCATGAATTAAAAACAACTTTATTTGACATTTCATAAAATTAGTACTATATTTTAAGTATAGATTAGCACTCGATATAAATGAGTGCTAAGGAGGGTTTATGAAACACACAAAAATTCATTGGTCAAATCTCATTATCGGCATTCTCTTGATTATTCTGGGAGTTGCGACCTTGTCACAGCCTGCCGCAAACCTCTTGTCGTTATCGATTCTTTTCGGATTCGGTGCCTTCATCAAAGGATTCATTGATCTTTATGAAGCCTCGGTTTATCGGAAGGTAACAGGTCATCATCTTGGTTCCATGATTCTTGTGGGAATTCTGGATATCATCATCGGTATTATTCTCTTGATGCAGCTGAACATCACTGCTGCGACGCTTCCTTATGTCTTCTCCATCTGGATGATCGTAGATTCTGTACTTTCGCTCTTCCGATATGATGTTCTGGATTCTGTCTCAACCGGTCATTATGTTCTCTCGATTATCGTCAGTATCCTGGGAATTGCTTTAGGTATTCTGCTGTTCTTGAATCCGGTGATTGCTGCACTCTCACTGGCCATCTTGATCAGTTTGTATTTCCTGATGTTCGGATGCTTCAATATCTATCTTGCATTCACTCAGCACCGTTATCTTTAAACAGTAAACCGAACCTCCCTGCTTGGACAACAATAGGGAGGTTCTTTTTAGACTGAAGAAACGGAAATTGTGAAATGCTATCGCCCTGCTTTTTCAGGATCTCTGCTTATCGTGTCACTGTTCTGTCTTGCTTGATTGAACCCTCAGCTGAACTGAAGCAATTCTTAATGCTGGCGCTGATGCAGCATCGCTTTCTCGATTGCCTGGGTATACTGCTGATCCATAAGCCACGACAGGCGTTCAATAATGGCCTCGCTGGGCTGTTTAACACCACTGAAGATCCAATCGACAACAATGCCGGAAAACGCATGGCAATAGAAATTAATAATAAATTCCGCATCCTCAGCCTCAATGGCCTGTGCTTGGGGAATTTCATAGAAAACCCGGCTGAGCAGCCCATAAATCGTTGTATAGAAAAGCCGTGTAAATTGATTCCGTTGCAAGGAATTGAGGGTATTCAGACAGAATGCATAATTATCATAGACATAGTCCAGAATCACCTTGAAGCTTTCCTTCCAGGTTGTATAGTCTACATCAGTCTTGATCGGGTTTAGGAAATCATCTTCATAAACCCATTCCAGAAGAGCATAGATATCTTGAAAGTGATAGTAAAACGTCTGCCGCGTCATCCCGCAGCTTTCGACAAGCTCTGTAACGGTGATCTGATCGACCGACTTGCTTTTCATCATCGTCTTTAACGACTGTGCTAGTGCTCTTTTCGTAGAAACTGACATGAAAGACTCCTTTGTTCTATTTTAAAGCATTGATCGGGGGTTTTTCAATCCATTTATTAGCCGTTCTCGGACATTATGAGACAGCATGAATCAACTTGCTTGCGCTTATGAAGGAAGCCTCTCCCATCACCCTTCATGATAGGGTCTTACAGCCCTGATTGACGCCTGCACATTCCTGTACACCAGGGAACTGCTTAAGCCGATAGACAAGCCTAATACCCATCCATCCAGGACATCGGATGGCCAATGAACACCAAGGTATATCCGGCTGATACCAACGATGACTGGAACGAGGATGCAGCAACTTTGCAGGAGACGCTTGATGAACTTATCCATCGTCTTTTCCTCGATGATGGGGATAATTGCAGTATAAACGGCGCCGGCAATCATTGTATGTCCGCTAGGGAAAGAATACCCGCTTTCGCTGATGAGCTGAAGGATTGCAGGACGGGGCTCCTGGATAAGATTTTTCAGAACAACATTCAGCAGTCCAGCACACAACAGCGTATAGATCATCCGGAACTTGATACCGGTCTTGGCGTTGCGGTTCAAAACCAGCAAAGCAAGGACGATGCTTCCGATAAACCATGCTGAGCCCACGTCAGTTAACCTCATCATTATCGATGTTGTGGAATCCGAAACAAAAGAACTGATCCACTGGTAGACGACATCATCAACCGGCTGGAACCCATGGCATTTCTTTAGGATAACCATACCGATAAAGACAAGGATCAGTCCTGAAATGATTGCAGCTTGATATTTATTAGGCTTCGTTTGGTCATCATTCATCACATGTCCTCCATCCTGAAATAATACTTGAATCAGCAGAGGAATTCATGGGGCTTGAATTAGAAGATGATAAGGAAACTATAATTGTGAATACCAGGAGCATCCCGCTGCTTCCTGATTCTTTTGACAGGTTCACTGTTTTGTCAGTTTTTTTAACATATCGCTGATTCTGTCAGTTTCATCATCTTGTGAAACATTCTAGGATAAGAGTATCACAAGGAGGTTATGTATGTATTACAGCAATGGAAACTATGAAGCTTTTGCTTCTGTAAAGAAAACAGGTGAAATGGATGAGCGCAAAGCGTACTTGATCGGATCGGGTCTGGCATCGCTGGCGGCAGCCGCCTTCCTGGTTCGGGATACCTCGATCAATCCGCATAATATCACTATCATTGAAGAAATGAGCATCGCTGGCGGAAGTCTTGACGGCATCCTGCAGGATAACAAAGGCTTTATCATCCGGGGTGGCCGGGAGATGGAGAATCACTTCGAATGCTTATGGGATCTATACCGCAGCATTCCTTCTCTTGAAGTCGATGGTTCTGTTCTGGATGAATTCTACTGGCTCAATAAGGAGGATCCTAACTTTTCCCTGCAGCGGGCAACACTGAAACAGGGAATGGATGCGAAAACCAACGGAACATTTACGCTTTCGCAGACTGCCTCAGAAGAATTGATCAAGCTGTTCTTTACACCTGAAGATAAGCTGGATGATTTAACGATTTCCGATGTTTTCAGCGAAGACTTCTTCGCATCGAATTTCTGGCTGTACTGGCAGACGATGTTTGCCTTCGAAACCTGGCACAGTGCAACGGAAATGAGACGATATCTCTCCCGGTTCATTCATCATATCGGCGGACTGCCTGACTTTTCTGCCTTGAAGTTCACCAAGTACAATCAGTATGAGTCATTGGTCTTGCCTTTGAAGAAATACCTTCAGGATAAGGGCGTTCAGTTTATGTTCTCAACCGAAGTCCTGAATGTTCTCTTTGATGTTCAGCCAACCCAGACTGTCGCAACCAAACTCATCTGTCAGGGTGCTGAGAAGCTCTTCAGCATAGAACTGCGCCACGAAGATCTCGTCTTCATTACCAACGGCAGCAATACTGATGCTTCATCCATCGGGGATCACAAGACTGCAGCCGTGCTGGATGGAACGGATGCGAAAAGCTACGCACTCTGGTCAAAAATCGCTGCTCAGGATAGCCGATTCGGACGTCCGGATAAATTCTTCGGGGATATCAAGCGCAGCAATTGGGAATCTGCAACCCTGACTACTCTGGATGATAAAATCTTGCCTTATCTTGAAAAGATCTGCAAGCGTGATCCATTGAGCGGCAAAGTTGTAACAGGAGGAATCGTCAGTGTCAAGGATTCCAGCTGGTTCTTGAGCTGGACAATCAATCGCCAGCCTCATTTCAAAGCTCAGCCCGCTCAGCAGGTTGTCGTATGGATCTATGGACTGTTCAGCGATATCAAAGGGGACTATATCAAGAAACCGATGGTGGAATGCACAGGAGAGGAAATTGCCGCTGAATGGCTCTATCACTTAGGTGTTCCTGTTTCAGAAATTGATGGACTGGCAGCAACCAGCACCAACTGTATTCCGGTGATGATGCCTTATGTTACGGCCTATTTTATGCCGCGATCAAAGGGAGACCGACCAGCTGTTGTTCCTGAAGGAGTCGTCAATGCCGCCTTTATCGGCAACTTCGCGGAAACACCGCGAGATACCGTATTCACCACTGAATATTCAGTACGGACAGCAATGGAAGCCGTCTATACACTAATGGGTGTGGACCGTGGCGTTCCCGAAGTCTTTGCATCCGCGTATGATGTAAGAACCCTGCTGAATGCTACCTCAACCATGATGGACGGCAAGCAACTGAGTGACCTCAAACTGAACTTTGCGCAGAGAACCGTCTTGAAGATTGCGGCCAAGAAGCTGAAAGGCACTGTTCTCGAAGACCTTCTCAAAACCTATCATCTTATCTGATGCAGACCGAATAGACAAAAGCAGCCGACGCTGCTTTTTTTAATGCTGTTTCCGGTCGATGTACTGATTCAGTGCCAAAATGACGAGCCCCGCGACAATGAGAACTGCTATTGCTTGTTCATTGATTCCTTGAACACCGGTATTCGGCAAGTCTTTTCCCCCGGTTTCGGGTAAATCCCGGGTTCCTTCGATGGCTTTGAAAATGATTCTGAATTGAGTCAGCTGGTTTTGATAATCATTGGTCAATGCCGTAGGCAGACTGATCTGAAGGTGGTAGGTTTTTTCCTGATCAATCTGGAATAATCCCAGTGAAACCGATTCAGACATGGATGTTGATGTGAACAGAACCTTCTGGGCATCATCGGTAATCGTCATCATCAGACCGTCCCAGAGTTTATTGTCTGCAGCACTGCAGGTCACAATCAGTTTGATCGGCTGCTGGGAACGGTTGGAGACCAGAAACGATTCCTGCAAGGCTTGTCCGGGAACCAGATCACTGGCATTGATCATGAATGGATCATGATTCAAGGTTAAGACAAAATCTTCAGCTCCCCCTTGATAGATCACTTGCGAATCAGCGGCATGAATAGGCAACAGTGCCATCATCAATAGAACGGCCGTCATCACAGCTTGATACCAACGTTTCATTTTAATCCCTCCTCCCCAATCGGCCCTCGCCATCCACGCTGACATGAATCCATTTTGAACTGACCAGATCGGCTTGATCCCCCTGGATTGTACTGGACACCACATCTAATGCATAGTGATAGCCCCGTTGGGTTGGCGGTGTAAAGGATTCCAACAAGTCAGACGTTGTCTGTCCAGGAAGAAGGAGAGCTTTATAATAATAGAACCCATCACTGGCTAGAAACCAGCTGGATGTCTCATTTAATTCAATCTGCACCAAAGGTGCCGGTCCCGCAACCGAACAGGAGCTGATCACCGCAGATCCTTCCGTATCCGGACAGCTTAGCCAATTGGCCGCCAGGACAACCCGAACATAGACCTCAACATTCCCTGTATTCTTGATGGAAACATGTTCCTTGGTTGTTCCGTCAAAGGATTCATGAATGGTCTGATCAACTTTCCCGGGAACAAACCGGTTTTCCAAGGAATCAGTCGTCTGCGAAAGATACGCCAAGGTAACACTGGAAATGGCTAGAATAACTGTCATGAAGGAAATCAACGCAAGTTTTAAGCGCATCACTGATCTCCTTTCTGAAAGATATTGCGAATCAGCGCATCTTTGCTCAATCCTTCAGTATCCTTAAGGGTATTTCTAAACACAAGCGTATCCTTAATCTTTGTTCTGCTCAGTGATGTACTCTGCTGGATCATGTCACTGGAATAGCGCCACGACCAGGCACTGTCTTCGACAACGGTATACGTTCCGATCGGCAGCCCCGTCAACGTCATTCCTTTCTCGAGGGTTTCAAGATCTCCTTCCAGAATAATCGTATAGGTATATGCAGGATTGGCGGTATTGGTCACATGAAAGATAAAGGACTGTTGTCCATATTCATTGGACTGAATGGCTTGACGCGAAACATCATCCGTGAATGTCTTGGACACCGTCAAACTGAGAGTGCGCACATAGATAGTGATATCCCCCTGCGGATTGCCTCCCTTGCTTTGATTAATCAAGGCATTGGCTGTAATATCTTGGCCATTGCCGATCACTTGAAGTTTAAGCCGGGAATCCTGGGTCGGCGCAAAGAAAGCAGCTCCCCGCGGATCATTCCCTGATTCCGACACCAGACCATAGGTCAGTACCGGCGCATCGCCGGCAGGAACAGGCGCTGATGATGATTCAGAACGCCAACGGACCAGCGACTTGCGCTCCATTAACGGCTGCGTGGTTTCTCCGAGATAGATCGTTTCATCCGTCGTGGTAATTTCAGGATAAAAGACATGCATCACCGCTTGATTTTGCCGTTGCACCGCTTGCGAGGAACCACCGGTATGCGGGGAAAATGTTGTCGTAATGGTGTAGATGCTGGTTGAATCCAAAGGATCAGCGTAAGGCAAGGTCGTCCAGCTACCTGAGGCAGAGCCCGCAGGAACCGTATAGACACCCACGATATCATCCTGGCTGTTTCGCAATGTGTATATGATATCCGTATAGGCATTGTTCTTACCGTTGACGGTGTAGTTTGTGCCCTTGATCTGATAATCTTTGCCTGCATTTTTCAAAAGATTCTCCAGAACCGTTGATTGACTGAGATACTGGCTGCTGTCTTGCACGGTGATTTGAGCTGTTATCGGGATATCCACAGTCGGCTGCGGAAAATGACTGACCGGCACATCGTTCCCCGGTACATAAAGTCCTGAATCTGCACCATTGGTGGATATCGTATTGCCTCCCATAAAATCCGGACTGACCGCTGCCGAGAACTGAATAACCAGCTTCCTTCCTCGAGGGACACCGTTCACGGTCGCGATGTATTCATCACTGTATTTGAATCCATTCACGGATACCGTTCCAGCCTGGGCATCCACAGTTGCCTGACAGGCAGTGCAGGCAACTAAATTCCCCCAGGAATTGTTGCCAAGGTAGGTTGACGTATACATCCTGACATTCTCGCGCAGCGGAACTTGAAACTGTTGTTCGACGACATCAAGTACGACAGCAGCTTCATCGAGAACCGTCGTTGCAGGAGCACTGATTTCTTCAGAAACCTTCGTAAACAATGACGCCATTGAGGCTGAATCCGTTGCTTTGACATAGTATCCCGCATTGCTCCCCGACCCTGAGGTCGACATTGATGTTGCACTCGGGTAATTACTGGATACATAGTTCATGAACTTATTCAAATTCGTCGTGACATTGCTGGGATCCGCATTATCAATGATACCGACACTGTACACTTTCACTCCGTTATCCTTGAGATACTTCGCACTGGCAATGGACTGATTGGCCACATCAGTATCAAAACTGCTGGAATTGATACCCGGTTCACCATCTGTCAGCATAATCACGATCTTTGCCCGGTCTTTGTTTGCAAACCCGTTTGAGGTCAGGCTCATAATCCGTTTGGCCATGTCAAATCCGAAATTGACAAAGGTTCCTCCGGATTGCCCGATTCGAGTAGCTGCATTATCCAGATTGCTTTTAGAACTCAGCACAGAGAGCATTGACGCACTTAACGCCGAATCGATTGAACTTGTCGGACTATACTTGGTTGTCGTGTTTGTCGGCGAAGAAAGAATATTGGTATTCTGGTATTCCGCACGATTGGGATCATTATTCTTACACGTCTGACTTGCATCGCAGGCGAATCCGACAATCGAAATCCGATGATCGACATCTTGTCCTGTGCCATTGGTTGCGCCATTGGCTTTTGTGTAAACCTGATTGACAAACGACTCAACCGTATTGATCAACCCTTGTGCCCGGCTCACTTTTGCAGCTAAGCGCAGATTTTCCCAAAACAGAGGATGCGCAGAATCTCCAAACGGCTGAGTCGTCGTTCCGTTGCTGGTCTGCGTTATAGTCGTGCCGTTAACAGTAAATGAATAAGTGAATAGACGGTTTGACGCACTGCCTGATCCACTGGTCACTGTCACTTTATACAGTCCATTCTGATAGCTGACATATAAATTGCTTGCATTGGCATACAAAGCACTGTTGGTTGATGGAGAACTGAATTTCGTATAGGTTGTAAAGTCAGTGCTCCCCATAGATCCTGATTGATCAAGCACCAGAACAATATCAGTCGGCTTATCTTTGACCACTGTTTCCACAACACCCGTGGTATAGGCTTCAAGCTGGTAATCAATGGCATTTGTCGTCGTATTGTACACTGCAGTTTTCGACAGATTAAGATTCGCAGTTTCCTGAGTCGATCCACTTGCATCAGCCCGCGTTTCACTAAGCAGGCTTACATAGGCCAGGACCAGCAGAAGAAGAATGATAATTCCCGCCTTGCCCCGTGAGTTTTTTCTATTTCTCTCAATCATTGTCACTCCATCCCGAAGCCGTTAATGCACTGCTCCCATTGTAATCTGACTGGACTGCTTCTGCTTCTATCTTCAATGAAAAACGGCTGTTCATATAGGTATTGTCCATATCCTTTGAAAAATGAACCCCATTAAAAATGGTGGTTGAAGATGCATTGGCTTCCAAGGATTCCTGAAAATAGTAATATCCTTCTGACCACGTCCAGTCTGTTGTATTGAATTGAATATCAATCAAAGAATTGTCAAGATGAAGGGGAAGCAGCTCAGGATGAACCTTGACCCGTACCCAAACCCGGCTTTTTCCGGTATTCTCAATCATGGCCTGATATGCGATGGTCTTGCTTGGGTATGCACCGAACTGGACACCGTTCTCAAGTCTCGATGTTCCATCCGTTTGAATAATTTCAATCTGCACCTCGCTGGTACTCACCTGATTATCAATAATAACCTGCCGCTGGACATACGCATAACTTCCTAAGGAAACAAGCGCAACCATTGACATCAGCACTGACAAAAGTATGAATTTTCGTTTCATGATCCCTCCTTTGGCGGCCTGTACTGCTGAATCAGTTCAATTTGCTATCCATTGCTGTTATCGCAGCAGCATTAATATCAACAGAAGCATCGACGTTATCCACCTGATGGACATACGCAACAATATTCATCGTTTTAGTGCTTAAAGCATTCAGCTGGGCTGCAGTTGTATCAGCAGCAATCGTTAGGGTATTAAACAATGTAAACGACTGGTCAGCAGCAGAAGTCGCTACTGTGCTCTTAAGTTTATAATAGTCACGGATGGCACCGTTTACGGTCTTCGTATCAATTTTTTCCCAGAGTGCGGAATCAACCTGATATGTTGCTTTTGACACACCCTCAATGACAAGCTGATTTTCAACAGCAATATACACTGCTGTCGGTTCACTGTCTGCCTTAACGGTTACTGTCGGATCTTTCGCCAATGTTTTGTTGGGAGTAATGATATTCGCTTCTGGATCCCAGTTCGGTTCGGTGAGTTCTGCATCGATCTGTCCGACCTTGAAGATATTCTTCTTCACTTCAGTTGTCTGGTTCAGATACGCCCACGTTGATAATGCCCCCACGCTGATTGCGAGAATCAGCCCAAAGGTTAATACTATTTTCTTCTTATTCATGATTTCTCCTAGTTAAGTGCTGCCAAAACAGCTGGGACAACAACGGATGAATATGCATCGGTTTGACCCTCAATCGTTGCTTGATGGGCAAATGCAGTGACATGGATTGATGCAGCAGATGCTCCCAATCCAGCCAACCCTGTCTGCGCATCGCTGTTCACGATGATCTGAGTAAAGAAAGTGAAGTTCTGATCGGCATCTGCCTTTGAAATCACGGCTGGAGTCAATCCATCAGCTGAATAGACATAAATCGTTGGATCTTCAGAAAGAGGAAGCCATGACTTAGTATCGATATCGAAGGAAACCAGGCTTTGCTGATTCGCATCAACCAAGCCATTCTCCAGCTTCACAAACAAATAGCTGGCTTCACTCTTCGCTTTCAAGGTTACGATTGGATCTTTTGCAATCTGCTTATTCGGAACCAGGACGTTATACTCAGGGTTATAGTCTGGACTTTTCGTATCTGTGTACTTATCCCACGTCGGTTCATTCAGTTCAAGATCAATGTTTCCGACGACGAATGGATTGGTTTTGTCTGCTTTGTCTGTAAAGTAAGCCAAAGTTGAGAAAACGCTTACTCCGACCAGGACAACCAGTGCAACTGCTGTAATCAATTTACGCTTTTTCATGTTTTAAATTCTCCTTTTTCTTGTGTTCTAAAATCCCATCAATGACAAGACTGCCGATGAGAAAAACAACGACACCCAATACAATAATCATCCCCGCCGGACTGCTCACCCACCGCATGACATACCCCAAAAAAGGCAAGACCGCTATGGGTTTCCCGATGACATTCTCGAAGTAAACAGGCGTACCGTCATTGACGTTATTCGCATCACCGCGCGTGATGAAAGACTGCTTATCCCGATCTATTTCAACAATCCGATGGGTCACGACAGTCAATGACTGATCGAGGACGAAGGTAACAGGATCATCAACCTGGAAATCCTGTGCTTTTTCCTTTTGTACCAGAATCAAAGACCCGACCGGATAGGTAGGTGCCATACTTCCAGAAAGCACAGCATAGGGTGTTATGCCTAATCCTCTTAAGCTGACCAGTACTCCCGCAATCAATACGACAAGAACGACGCCACTGTTCATCAAAATGCTTCCGAATTTCTTCACCTTATTCCATATCCCTCCCCTGCATAGCATAAAAAATAACCGATGAAAATCGGATTATTACGGGTATACTGTCAGCGATCATGATTTCACTACTTCTATAAAACAACGGCTTTCAACGCTTGATTCAAGCGAGAAAGCAACGTTGCAGCATGCAATTCTTACAATATGACCAAACTGTAAACACCCTTGCGCCTTGCAGGTCTATGGTAAAGGATGAACTTTCTGCATTCAAGGTATTCTCTGGCGATACCTTGTTCAGTCTTTTATTTAGATACTTTTTATATCGTTTTGTCTATCTATAAATATTTTTCTTTATATAACGTACAATTCGTTTGAATTATTGTAGTATGATAACTCAGTCACAGAGTGATACTGATTCCCATTTAAAGTTTCTATTTCTGAATCAATCGAGGAGAACTGATGTACAGACGGATAAACATAATCAACTATAGATGCTTTAATTCATTGGATGTTTCTTTCGTGGACAACCGCCAGTCCCTCAAGCAGACCATTATCATTCTAGGTGAAAACAACACCGGCAAAACCGCGTTGATTTCAGCTTTCATTCTCTTGCGCAAGAGTATCGAAAGCTTTTTGTTTGAAACAAATGAAACGTCTGTGAATATTTTCTATGAAGCATCCATCCGTCAGGAAATTCAAGACTGTGTTCTCGATCAGAACAAACCGGTATCGCTCAGCGTTGAACTGCAGATCGGCGGAGCTCATCTGCGTTATACCTTGGTCTACAGTGCTTGCGGATTTCTATTAACGGAATCCCTGGAAAAGTTCAGCCATGGGGAATTCAAATCAATCTATCACCTCAGCGAACAAACCATTCACTTCGGAAAACGTTACTTTACTCAGCAGCAGCGAAATCTTATCGATGCTTTGCATGCAGCCCATGGACAACGCTATACCCTTCTCTCCTATCTGCGCTACCTGATCTGGATGAATCATCCTGATTTCACTCCGGAACTGCTTAACGCAACTTTACTGGATCTGATTCTCTTTTTATCCCGCGCATATCTTTACAGTGATGAAAACAACTATAGCCACTACGACATGTTCAACAGAATCCGCGAGGTCAATGTACACCCCTTGCACGGCCAATGTTCTGATGAGGGAAAACATCTTCTTAAATCCGTTGAGCCGCTGATTTCCGCCGTCATTCATTGGCTGTTCCCGGCCTATGAATACGTCCAGTATCACTTTAATCTCGACAATAGCTATCAGCTCTATTTCTACCCTGTCCATAAAACCCGGAATCCCCGGGCGATTCCCTATACGCAGCTCTCGAAATCAACCCAGACATTTATCCAGCACTTCCCAGGATTTCTTAATGCCTATCGTGAACAGTCCTTTATCGCAGATGATTTCGACCGTGGACTTAATCATTTCTTGCTTCAGGAACTTTTTTCCGGGTTCCTGCCGAAATTCAATGGGCAGCTGATTCTGAGTGTAACTTCAAGTGATATCTGTGAATGGGTTGAACCCGCCTCCTTGTATATCTGCCAGATGGATGATGAAATGAACTATAAAATCTCGTGCATTCAAGATCGGTTCAAAACCCAGAAAAACAACAATAACCGGAATCGCTATGAGAAAGGACGTTTCGGGAAAATGAACTACACCATTGATGTGACCATGCTTTCTAAACTAAGGGTACTGGATCAGTACCTGAATAAGATCGGAACCATGTTCTGGTAGTCTGAATGCATAAAAGCAATGCCTATAACGATCCCTTCACATGAAAGGATCGTTATAGGCATTGCTTTCCTAAAGATATTCACCGTCTTGAGACAGTCTTCTTCACTCCTTAACCTTATGTTGACAATCTAATGGCTGTATTTCCATTGGCTTAGTGATTCGATAAATGCCTGACACTTAAGAGCTCCCTCTGTGGATAAATCCGTATCCAGCTCAATCACTTTCACAAAACTCCACCCATTGCCCAGATCCAGCATAGCTTGATACGTATCAGTTATCATTGAATTCTCCAGATAGGCAAATCTGAACACGCCGTTAACCCTATTCCTAAAAGCATAAGCAAAATAATCGTATATCTGGAATTCTTCATGTCTACCCCTCCATCGTCTTTTCTTCACTATACTTCAATTGACCCAAAATGTCGAAATATCGTCACTGAATCTTCAAGCAAGAACAGATTGGTTTTATCTTATTGACACTATTGGCGCCCAATGTCCTTGTAGTGCTGATTGAGTGTATTCAGCGCCTCCATGACCGTCGTTCGCAGATCGTCCGAATCAATGGCCAGAATCGCAGAGCCGAAGCTTAGTACATAGCCGGCAATAAACGCCTTTTCTTCTTTGGTGTAATATCCTGTAATGTAAAAATGATCATTGTCATGGATCAACGACATTGATGGGTAAGCTTCTTTATAGAATCGATCCACTGCATGTTTATCAATTTCAAGCCTGAAGTACTCTCTCTCGCTCTGAGCTGCTGCCGACTCAATCCATTGATCAATGCTTCTTCTATCCAGATAATCATATGCGGTGCTTGGACGTAGTGCTATGATCTTATCACATCGAAATATCTTTAATTGACCAGCAGTTCGATCCATTGCCTGTACGTACCATTGCCCGAATCGGGAAATAATTCCGATGACTTGAATACTATAAGACTTGATCATGTCTTTCGATGAATAGCTTACGTCAAGGACCTGCTGATCCGGAATTGAAGTCAAAAGCTGATTCAGCAAGGGACTCTCATGCAGATGCCGGGTTGATTCAAAGGTCAGGGAGTCAGACATGGACACCAGCTTATCCCGTAAGTGATCGGGCAAAGTCGTTTTGAATTTCTCGATCAGTTTCAAGGCATTAATATGGAAAGGCGTGCTTTGATAAGCCGAAAGCGTCAATACCGCAAAGTAGATGGCGGCAATCTCATCCGCTGTAAACTCAAAGTGATATTTCAATCGGTTGGGCAAAATACCGTAGCCTCCATATTTGCCGCGATTGGAGTAAATGGGAAAGCCGATCTGTTCCAAGGATTCAATATCCCGTAGTGCTGTCCGTCTTGAAATAGTATACTCTTGCACAAGATCATTCAAATTAAAGGTGCTTCGATTCGCTAGATAAAGCATCATGTGGTTCAATCGTTCGCTTTTTTTCATAACTTCTCCTTTAAGTGACATGAAATGACACCTTTACCTGATATTGTTATAGTATACACGAAATCCAAAGGAGAAAGAAAAAATGAAAGCATACATATTCCACGGTTCAACCCCTCATGCAACAGCTGATAAATTCTGGTATTCATGGCTTGCACAGCAACTTAACGCCAGAAGCATTAAGGCGAAAGTCATCGATTTACCAAGACTTTCCAGGCAGACGTTGGAAGAAACCCTGGATGAAATCAGATTGATGAACTTGGTCATTGACAGCGAAACCATCTTTATCGGCCATTCAGCTGGTGCAAATTTACTGTTGACACTGCTTGAAAACGTCAAGACACCGATTTCCAAATCACTTTTTATTGCCGGTTTCAGCAAACCCACCACGACCAAGGAACCAACATTAAAGGAAATCTATGCCTTTGAACGCATAAAAGCCAACTGCAAGGACTTCATCTTTGTCAATTCTTTCAATGACCCTTTTGGTTGCGGCTTTGAACAAGGGAAAGCATTATTCGATCAGCTCGGGGGAACAATGCTTGCCGATAACGGCAAGCATTATACCAAGAAGGAATATCCTCTTTTCCTTAAGCTTGTTCTTTGAGAAAATCCGTACTTCTATAGCAACTCAATTTATGCCTTGGTCTGTTCAAAAAAGTTCTGTCTCATTTGCAGCTGTCCGCTGCCTTGATACAGAACTTTATTTAAGCTTCTACCCATTACACCGGACCTCAATCATTCTTCTCGCTTGCCAGGTCCTTAATTCTCTTCATTCGAGCATTCCATTGTTCTCGTTCAATTTCCCGTTCCCGTTTGGTAAGTTCATCATAGGAGCTGATATAATCGGAATTCTGGATATTCCGCTCGGGCTCCGCTTTCTGCTCGGGAAGTGATTCAGTGCGTACAGGAGACTGAACCGGCTGTGCTTGCATCTTCAGAGGCTCATGCTCTTTCTCATGAACCATATCAAAGGAAACCTGGGTAATCTTCTTAACGGGTTCCTTTTTCTGTTCTGCTTCCTTGCCTTCTTTAAAGAAAACAAAGAAACCCTTTATGGTCCCGCCATAGATATTCTCGGCTTGTGATCGGTCTTCAATAATCTGAATGATGTCGAGATTTGCGATTAAGCTGTTCATCAGGTCTACCTGATCAACCTTTATATACTTGACTTTATTCATGATGATCCTCTCTTCCCAACAATTGTCGCACACAATAGGAGGCCGCCGCAAGTCCGGCTGCGTTCGGTACAAAAGGTGTTGATCCTGGAGGCTGCTGGCTTTTACGGGTCATGCCGTTTACATGAATAATCGTGGATTGCTTTTTCGGAATTTCCCGTGAATAAACAACATCTATATCCTTGAACTTCATTGATCTCTGAAGTTCCCGAAGAACCCGCGCAAGCGGATCTTCAATCGTCCTGGAGAGTTTTCTGATTTCAATCTGGGTCGGATCAAAGCGATTCCCCATACCCATGACACTGATAATCGGTATCTGCTTTTGCTGAGCTGTCTGGATTAAGAGGGCTTTTGCTGTAATCGTATCAATCGCGTCAATAATTGCATCAGGGTGAAATGCCATTAAATCATCGAGAGTCGCCTGATTCAGGAAACAATCCATCAGCTCTATCTCAGCGTCCGGATTTATCGCAAGCAATCTCTCTTTCATCACTACCGTTTTCTTGATCCCCACAGATGACTGAAGGGCATGGAGCTGCCGATTGATATTGGTTTTGGAAACAACATCAAAATCCATTAGAATCAGGTTTGACAGTCCAAACCGCGTCAATGATTCAGCCTAAACCGATAACTGCCACTTTTTTCAGATACAGCGGATTCAACTGCCGTTCATCAATGACCAGGGCAATACGTTCTAATTCTTCTCTAACCATGCTTCAATCTCTTTCTCCAGGAATTCCACTGTCATTTCATTCATATCAACCCACTGGCCATCACTTTGATGCTTAAACCAGGTTATCTGACGTTTGGCGAAATTCCGGGTGTTTTTCTGAATCAATTCAATGAGCGCTTCCAGATTGTACTCCCCAGCAAAATAACCTTGGAATTCTCGATAACCGATGGCCTGCATACTCTGCAGATGCCAGTCCTCGTCCTTTCGGATCAATCCGCGGACTTCTGCTTCCAGACCCCTATCGATCATTGTCCGGACCCGCTGATTGATCGATTGGTAAAGAACAGACCGTTCATGGCTAAAGATCAACGTATAATCGTCGTAGCATTTCTGCGGTTCAGGCTGAGGTTCAATGTGTCCATCTGCCTGTTGGCTTTCATACCGGATCAAAGCCCGAAGCAGCCGTTTGCGATTGTTGATATGGATTACGTTTGCTGCCTCGCGATCCTCGTCGCATAACTTCTGATACAACTGCTCATTGGAGAGCGCATCCAGATGTTCTGTAGAGCGTGGTTCTTCATCCTTAAGCGGGTAATCCCAAAGCAATGCCCGAATATAAAGCCCGGTTCCCCCGACGATAATGGGCAGCTTCCCGCGCTCACTGATGGATTCAATCAAGGCTTTGGCATCCTGCTGAAACGCTTTGACACTGTACTTCTCCCGATAACTCAGCGTATCGATCAGATGGTGGGGGATTCCCTCTTGCTCGTGCGGGAGAATCTTGGCACTGCCGATTGTGCATTCCCGATACACGGCCACTGAGTCCGCGCTGATTATTTCACCATTGAACCGCTTTGCCATCTGAATCGCAGCCGAACTTTTCCCAGTCGCAGTCATCCCGCTGATTACAAGCACTTTTCTCATCGCAGGAAGGTTTTCTCCAGATCCTTCTCAGCCAGCAGCATGAATGTCGGCCGGCCATGAGGACAATTATAAGGCTGTTCACACAACGACAGGTCATGGACAAGTTTTTCCATCTCTGCCTGGCTGAGATGCTGATTGAAACGAATTGAGCTATGGCAGGCTAAGGTCGCAATGACCAGACGCCGGAACGACTCCAGGGATTGATGCTGATCACTTTGAAAACGTTCCATAATCTCCTCAAAGGTCTCCTTCAGATCCGTGTCTTTCATCCATAGCGGAACTTCCCTCAGGATCACTTGATCTGTACTGAGAGCCTCAACCTGAACGTCGAACCGTTCCAGAAGCTCATTGAATGCATCTATCTGCTGGACAATCTGTGCATGACCATCAAAAACCAAAGGAATCAATAATGTCTGGCGATCACTGGGCTTATCCAGCAAAAGATGCTGATAATATTCATAGCGGATTCGCTCCATCGATGCATGCTGATCAAAAATATAGAGACCTTGAGGTGATTCCCCGAGAATGTACTTGCCATGCATTTGAGCCAATACCCGGATTGAACTCAGCTCAGAATTCGGCTGAACAGGCGCCTCAGCAACAGCAGGTTCCTGGATAAGCGCCGGTTCAGGTTCGCTGGTCTGCATCGGTTGCGGCCGATATGAAAAAGCCGGTTCTTCCCGTTCTTCTTTTCTCGCAGCTGCTTTTGAAATGAATGGTGATGATTGCGGTTCCTGAACCAAGGTTTCGAGACTTTCCTGCTGGTAATAGATTGTCTTCTCCAAGGTTTTTTCCGGTAAGGTATTCGCCCTCATCTGGTCTGCCAATGTTTTCTCCAACGATGCCACAATCAATTCAATCAGCTGCTTCTCTTTCGAAAGACGGACTTCCCATTTGCTGGGGTGAACGTTGACATCAACCAGCTGTTCATCCAAATCAATATTCAAAACGACAATGGGATAGCGGTCACTGGGAATATGACGCTTATACCCCTCTTTGATGGCATTCTGAAGCTTCGGATAACGAATCATGCGATGATTGATAAAAGTGGTGATACTGTAGCGGGTGGATCGGGTGAATTGCGGCAAGACCATGACACCGCTCAGCTTGAAATCATAGTCTTCCCCTGTTATCAGGATAGCTTTGCGGGCAATCTCATTCCCGTAAATCAAATACATCAGTTCAATCATATCCCCGTTTCCGCTGCTTTGGAAAACCGGTTTCTGATCCACATACAGTGTAAAGGCAATGTCAGGATATCCCAATGCAAACTTCTGAACAACATCCAGGATCAGCGAGCTTTCATACTGAACACTGCGAAGATGCTTCAGGCGTGCCGGAGTCCTCTGAAACAGGTCCTGTACCCGGATAGTCGTCCCTTGATTCGCCGGGCTCTTCTTGGCTTCCTGTAATTGACCGAAAGCAATGGTCACCTGCGTTGAATCCGTACCGTCATTGGTCAGGCAGACTGTTTTGCTGACCGAAGCAATTGAGGGCAGAGCTTCCCCGCGGAACCCCAGAGAGTGGATATGCCAAAGATCCTGCTCCAGCGAAATCTTGCTGGTTGAATGGCGATTGAAAGCAAAGACAGCGTCCTGGCTATCCATACCGCTGCCATTATCACTCACCTCAATCAGCTGAGTTCCGCCTTCAATGATCCGGATGCCGATTCGATCTGCATGGGCATCAATCGAATTCTCCACCAATTCCTTGACCACGCCCATCGGCCTCTCAACCACTTCACCAGCGGCAATCATGTTTGTCAAATGCTCATTCAGTTTCTGTATTTTCGCCATACTCCTCCTCATGCTCCAAGATTGTCTTGATCTGATCCAGAAGACTCATTGCCTGCAGAGGTGTCATCTGATTGACATCCACCTGGCTCAGAATCTCTTTCGCTTTCAGATATCCTGTCGGTTCAATCTTCATTTTGATAATTGTTTGATTCATATTGATCGAGTGCTTGCTTTCTTCAAACATCACCAGCAAATCACTCGCCCGTTCAATGACACTGCGAGGCAAATGCGCCAATCGTGCGACATTTATCCCATACGATTTATCGGCTTTTCCTGGAAGAACCTTATACAGGAAGGTCACTGTCGTATTCTCCTCATGAACTTCCACATGAATATTCGCAATTGAATCATTCTCTTCTGCCATTGACGTCAATTCATGATAATGGGTTGAAAAGATCGTCTTGGCTTTAATCACTGTCGCGACATACTCGATAATTGCTTTCGCAAGGGCCATTCCGTCATATGTGGAGGTTCCCCGGCCGATCTCGTCAAAAAGAATCAATGATTTTGATGTTGCCTTCTCCAGAGCACTCTGTGCTTCACTCATTTCAACCATGAACGTGGATTGTCCCATCAGGATATCATCACTGGCTCCCATACGGGTGAAAATCTGATCCAGAATCGGCAGATCTGCTCTTTGGGCAGGAACACTGCAGCCTATCTGCGCCATGATGCAGATTAAAGCAACCATCCGCATATATGTGCTTTTACCGCCCATATTGGGCCCCGTCAAAATATAGACGAGATTCTGGTCCTTCATATCAATGCTGTTGGCAATGTACTGATTGGAGGCAGGACTGTTTTCAAGGATAGGATGACGGCCTTCCTGGATACAGAGTTCATTCTCGGTATTGAACGAAGGCACAACATACCCATGACGATGGGAAATCTGAGCCAGTGCTCCTATCGCATCAAGATAAGCAATATTGGCAGCACAGTTCACCAGCATCTGATGATGAGTATTGATCAGATCCAGATATTGTTTGAAAAGCGCTTCTTCGATTTCAATGACCTGGTCTGCTGCTGCATTGAGCTTTACTTCCCATTGCTGGAGTTCTTCACTGATGAAACGCTCACCGGTCGTCAAGGTTTGCTTGCGGATAAACCCGAAATCATCCCTGACCTGAGAGAGCGCCCCTTTGGAAATCTCGATGTAATAGCCAAAAGCCCGGGTATACCCGATTTTCAAGTTCTTGATACCTGTTTTTTCCCGTTGCTGCTGTTCATACGCCAAGAGCCACGATTTCCCGTCATGCTGAATAGAACGCATCTCATCCAGCATTTCAGAAACATTGGATTTGAAGACATGGCCGTCTTTCACATTCAAAGGTGCCGATTCATCGAACGCCTGATTCAGGATGGTTGCAAGGGTATCCAGTTCGGGAACACTGCGCAAGGAATGTGCATTGACATCATCCAGGATCTGAACAATGCTCTGATAATGAAACAAAGTAGCTTCCAGACGCAGAATATCCTGTGGGTTCACACTTCCGAAAGCGATCTTAGCCAGGATTTTCTCGACATCAAAGCATTGATCAAGAGACTTCTGGATCTGAACAAGATCAAGGTAATTCTGGTTGAATGACTGGATGGCACTCTGCCGTTTCAGGATTTCGGAAGCATTGATCAAGGGATGAGTAACCCACTCCTTCAGAAGACGGGATCCCATGGCGGTATGGCTTTGATCCAGAAAAGAAAACAGGGTTGCCTTCCTGGTTTGAGTACGCGCAGGCTGAACCAGTTCCAGGTTCACTTGAGTACTGTAGTCCATCACCATCGCGGATTGATCTTGAGAGAGAATCAACGGCTTCAAATGATTCAGATTCCGTTTCTGCGTTGTTTCCAGATAACTGATCAGCAATGTTCCGGTTTCATTTAATCCCGGATTATCCGTGCTTAGCAATTGCGCTGCCAACGGAGCAACTTCATGCGCATGATGAAAACTGACGACACAGCCTGTCTTCGTTTCAATCTCTGCTCTCAAATCATCATCAATCCCTTGAACGACTAACTCTGAAACAGAATACTGCAGCAAGGTCTGCAGCAGAACTGTTTTTTCTTTACTGATAATATAGCCTTGAAGCGATCCACTGGTGATATCGCAAAACACTAAAGTGTACGAGATTAAATCATCACTCAACGCACCGATAACCGTCGTCTGGTTTTCCATAGGACTCAAGGTTGTTCCCGGTGTCAGGATCTGGATGACTTCCCGCCGGACAATGCCCTTGGCTTGCTTGGGATCCTCCATCTGTTCAGCAATTGCTACTTTATAGCCCTTAGCAATCAGTTTCTGAATATAGTTTGCCGCCGCATGGTAAGGAACCCCGCACATAGGTGCTTTCTGATTATTGCCGCTGGAACGTCCGGTTAAAACCAAATCCAGTTCCTTGGATGCTATCTTCGCATCCTCAAAAAACAATTCATAGAAATCTCCCAGCCGATAGAAAACCAGCGCATCCTCAACACTGTTTTTCACATCCATATACTGTTTCATCATTGGTGTTAGATTTTCCATGAAGTCGCCTCAATTCTTTCATTATTATACAATAAAAACAAGCTGAATGGATACGGGAACTCCGATGCGCGAATCAGAAAAACAGAAATGGACCGCATGTTTTCAAACCGTCTGCACCGACGCTGTGCATGATATTCATACATATGCTGACAAAAAAAGCCTGACATCCGCTTGCAATGTCAAGGCCTATGGGAAGATTCCTACGCTTTTATCCGTTTCATAACTCCCTTGATGACCATCAGAACAACCAAGGTGACAATACCGACCATGACAATGCTTCCGCCTGATTTCACCCCCTGATAGAACGACAGCATCAGGCCGGCAATCATAAAGAATACACCGAACAAAGCAGAATACAGCACCACCTGCAGGTAACTCCGGCCAACGACAAGACTGCACGTGACCGGAATAACCATCAAAGAAGAAACAATGAGCGCTCCGACTGTCCTGGAAGCAAGAGAAACCACCAAAGCCGTCAATATTGTGAAAATCAGGTTTATCCATCCTGTTTTGATTCCCGAAAGTTTTGCTGCTTCCTCATCGAAAGCCATGAAAAATAAGGAACGGTAAAGAATTAGCGCAACACCGATAATCATGAAGGTTACAACAATCACCATGATAAATTCGAATGTTGTAATGGAGACGATACTTCCGAATAGAAAACTGTTGAAATTGGTGGCATTGCTGACAAATCCCAGGAGTACTGCCGCCAATCCTAGTCCAGCTGACGTAATAATTGCGATGGAGAGCTCAGCATATCGTTCAAACCGTTTCCGTATAAATTCAATACTCAAGGCAGCGATCAGACTGATCAGCATTGCCCCTAGAATAGGATTGAAGTTCAATAATAAGCCCACAAGTATTCCGGCCATCGACGCATGTGACAGGGCATCCCCGATCATGGACAAGCGTTTCAATACAACAGTGACTCCGATAATCGGAACTGCGATAGCAAGCAATATTCCCACAATCAGCGCAATGCGCATAAACTCATACTGCAACATGGTTGTCTCCATGGTCGATCCGGACGGCATGATGATCCTCGATCAGAATGGTATGGGTAATATTTTCACGCAGTTGTTCATCACTGTGTGTGATCAGCAGAACCGTCATTTGATTCTTTCGGTTCAATGTATGAAGAATTTCAAAAAGCTCATGGATCATCGGTGAATCAAGACCATTTGTCGGTTCATCAAGGAACAGGATTTTCGGGTTCAGAATCAGCTCACGCGCAATCAGAACCCGTTGCAGCTGACCGCCTGACAACTCAGAAATCATCCGTTTTGAAAAATCCTGCATATTCACTTGGGCCAATGCCGCCATAATTTTCTGATGACGGGCTTGCCGTTTCGAAGCCGAGAATACTGTCTTCAGAGGAAGACCCACAACTTCATAGACAGAAGCAGGGAAACCGAAACTATGAGAGAGTCCTTTCTGAGCCACATACCCAAGCTGAGCATGCTGCGAGAACGAAGCAACCGCTTCACCCAAGACCGTAATTGAACCTGACTGTGTCTTTAAAAGACCAAGAATCAATCTGATCAAAGTACTCTTCCCCGAACCATTTGCACCGGTGATGGCGAAAAAATCACCCTTCATAACCTGAAGGGAGACCTTATCCAAGACAAGATTGTTTCCATACGAAAACGAGACATCACGAACATCAATTACTGTTTTTTCCATAGTCAGAGTTTACCGCAATTTTTCGACAAATGCAAATGATTTGCAGATAAAGACTTACAGGTCCGCTCTGAATCGAACAGCGCCAAAGTATTGCCGAGCTTCATTTCAGCTCTAAATCTGCTTTCCCATGGCTAGGAAGAGGACGTCCGGAAAAAAATAACCCTTGCGGGTTATTCAGCGTGCATGTCTTAGCAGACGTTTGATGTTCTTGACCAGCATATAGGAGCCTGAGCCGAAGTGCAGGGTAAATCCTGCCCGGGATTCAACAATCCGGACAACTCCGATCTGGTGAAGTTCACTGATATTGATTTTCTGGCTATCCAGCATATTCACAATGATCTTGGTTGGTGTCGCTTGGATATTGCGGATGTTGTCCAACCCCCCTAACCCACTGATCATTCCATTGATCTTCTTGTCTTTCACGCCGATATTCAAAATATCGAGCGCCATGTTGTTGTAGTAGAATGTTGTGATGATGAAATAAACCGCAAAGGCAATCACCCCGATATAAATCATCAGGATAATCCGATTGCTGAGCAATGAGTTGTTGTAGTAGAAGATAAAATCAATCAGATTGCCTGGGTTAGCCGTATTCAATGTTGTCATGGTTGAAAACCCAACGAATAGTGATAATCCGGAGACAATCGCAAAAATCAGGGAAACCAGCAAAAGATGGATGACATAGAGCAGCGGAGCTGTCAGCAACATGATAATTTCTATCGGCAGGATATTTCCGGACAAGACTGAAATCAGGAAAACCACAATCAGGAGAATCAGGTGCTTGCGTCTTTCATACGACCCTGAATAAGTTCGATACATTGCGAAAAGGTAACCCGGTATCGCAAAGATATTGATAATATAGTAAGCAGCCGTGAACTTGCCGGATTCATAGAGAATCCCTAGGTTCATCTGGGCCAGCCAGATATTCAGATCACCGTTGAACACTGATCCGAAGGAATCCATCCAGGATCCTCCGAAGCTTGCCAGCCAGAACTCAGAGCGAACGATGTTGGAAAGATTCAACAGTGAAGCGATACGATCCACAAATCCATAAATAAAGAAGTTCATCGGATTACGGACATCACTGCGGATAACATCGAAAATTGCGTAGAGCAGCTGAAGAATAAACGGCCAGATATAGGCTAAGGCAATGCCTGCGGCAGCAGTAAGCAATACACCCAGGAGCAGGGACCACATATGATTATCCAGGAATCCCAGTAACCCATATCCTCCAAAACGCGTGGTTTGCTTGCTGGAATAGCGCGTAATCACATACACGATAAGTGCTGCTATAAGTCCCAGGGAAAAGGCTGATCCCGTTCCTGTTCCTATTCCCAGTTTTTCCAGATTGACAGAAAAGAAGGAATTGAAGACATTTGAAGAGAGCGTCGCTTTGCTTAACATCGGATACGCAAAAGTCACGACGATTTGCAGGACCACATAATTGACGATTCCAGTAACCACCTGGGTATTATCATTGGTCTTGGAAAGCAAAAGCACACTCAGCAGCAACAGAGGATAAAGGGTAATTATAAAAGACCCGATGTAAACCAGAACATAGGCCACGACTGTTAGCAGACTATTGGACCAGTGAAATGTATTGACCATATATGTGTTCAGGAATACATTGCCAATACCTGAAAACAACAACCCCAGAACCAGAATTTTCACAGAAAACAATACGGATTCATAGGCAGAATGCCATCTATTCATAGATTCACCTCGCAATATATGGTAACATTATATAATAACAACAACAATCTTTAAAGGTTGAAAAGGATTATATCGTGTCATGAGTCATTTTCTAGGTGAGCAAAAACTTAAATTTCATATCAATAAAACCTTGGTTATGATTATCGCTGCCATGGCGGTACTCAGCGTGGTTTCGATTTACGGTGCCAAACCCCTTTTGGAAGAAGCCAATCAAGGTCTCTATCAGCAGCAGATTTTCTGGTACATTCTCAGTATCGGGGTTGTTGCCTTTCTCATCTGGTTTGGCGTTGACCGCCTTTTCTCGGGCATCAAGCTTTTCTATTGGATCCTGATCGGCTTTCTTGCGGTGCTCCTGATTGCACGAGCACTGGGTACTATCGGCATTTCTATTTCCTTTATTCCGCCATTGAACGGAACCTATGGCTGGTATATCTTCTTTGGCCGGCTCAGTTTTCAACCGGCAGAATTCATGAAAATTGTTTTAATTATCTACAGTGCCCTGATTATCAACAAGCATAACGAAGGCAAGACTGAAGCTTCCTTTGCCAGTGATATTCAGCTATTTCTCAAAATCGGCAAAATCTGCATTCTTCCTGTACTGCTGATTTTCTTTCAGCCCGAAACCGGAATTATCCTGGTCATGGCTTTCAGTATTCTCATAATGCTCGCTGTATCAGGAATCCGTAAAGAATGGCTGGTTCTTCTCGTTGCCTTTATCATTGTTGCCTATCTGGGAATTATCTATATCTATTTCAATCATCCCAAATTAATCGAAATGTTTCTTGGATCAAACTATAAATCTGGCCGGATTGCTGGCTGGCTCGAACCCGAAAAATATGTAATTGGCTCTGGTTTCCATCTCTATACGGCTCAGCTTGCCTATGGAACCGCGGGATGGTTCGGCCATGGCTTCTCTTCCTTCGTCACGAAGATTCTGGAGCCTCAAAATGACTTTATCTTTGCTTTGATTACTCAGGACTTCGGATTCTATGGCGGAATTATTACGATGATTCTATGTCTCGTCATGGATTTCCAGCTGATCCGAATAGCCTATCGTTTTCCAAAAACACGTGAAAAATACCTCGTTGCCGGGGTATTGGGAATGCTTCTGTATCAACAGTTTCAAAATATCGGCATGATTTTAGGCGTCATGCCCATCACCGGAATTACATTGCCGTTTATCTCCTATGGAGGATCTTCCTTGATTTCCTACATGATCCCCTTTGCGATCATCTTCAACATGAGCAGCGAAACCATCAACCTGGGAACCCACTATATTCAATAAAGCGATTCAAGTCGCTTTTTATAGTCCATTTGATGGTAATGCGCAAAGCGGACTGTCTTGTCAGAAAGTTTGATTTTGACCTCATTAAAGCCGTCCAGAGCAATGGATAAATGATCATAGCACAAGAATGCATCCAGATATGCATCCTGGCTTCTCAGCGTTATTTCAGCCGTTCCTGGCAAAATCAACGGTGACTTGATAGACCGGGCACGATAATGATGAATCCCATTCAGCTCAATCATCTGTAAAAGCTCAAGGCCTTTCCAAAGAATGGCGCCATTCGCTGAGCGATTATAGGCGGTAGACCCATCCTGTCCGCTGATACACAGGCCATTTCCCTGAAAACGCTCAAAGTAATCCTGATTGATCGTAACATCAATAGTCTGGGTCCTGATTATGCTTTCCACCCTGATTTCATTCAGAGCATAAATCGGATTTGTCGTCGTTATCCCTTTGCAATGAGCTTCAAGCAGACGCTTTTCTTCCATTTCGGGAACTTTTGAATGGATATCCTCAATCAGCTGTGCCACTTCATCCACCTGATAATCAGTATAGAAACCCAAAGTTCCTGTATGAATACCGACAAAGGAAACCTGTTCAAGCTGGCTCCGCCATTGGTGGATGGCATGCAGCAAAGTTCCATCCCCACCGACACAGATGACCAGATCAGGATTTGAAATCGTAAAGACCAATCCTTGTTTTACCAATTCATCCTGAATCATTTTTGCTGTTCGTTTGGATACCCGATCATCACGGGTTGCTAGTGTAAATGACGTCATGCTACCACCTCAACACTACGATTATACCAAGTTTCCCCGACCCTGTGGAATAAAAACGTTAATTGTCAAGAATTGGAGAGTCTGGTACAATCGTAGAGAAGTGAGGACCCGTATGAATCAACATCTGGAAGTTGAATACAAGACACTTATTACCAAATCAAGCTATGCAGAGATTCTTGGCGATCATCCTGAAGCCGAAACACACACACAGATCAACACGTATTTCGATACAGCCGATCATGAAATCCGAAAACGGCATTGGATGATGCGGATCCGCCAGATTGCCCAGACATTTGAATTTACCCTGAAGATACCGAACAACGCCGGTGTAATGGAACATGTTCTGATGCTTGAAAACAACACTATCGAACATCCGGATGTCCTTGATTTTCTGGCCTCTTTAGGAATCAAGGGACCTTTCCATATCGCAGGTCAATCCATTACGGAACGGTCCAGTTTCTATGATGAATTCGCCGAAATCAGTCTCGATTACAGCCGTTTCAAGTCTACAGAAGATTACGAACTTGAGTATGAATTAATAAAAGAAGCCTCTTCAACGAGCGAAGAATGCTTCCAGGCCTTATTGAGGGCCTACAAGATCACCTATAAAAAAGCACCCGCTAAAGTCGTACGGGCGCTTTCTGATTAACCTGTCTATCCCTGGTTTTCTGAAAGAGAAGTCCTTGTGATCCTTGAATCAGATGTATAAAGATTATCACCCACGGCATGGATATCCGCTTGAAACGGGTTCAAGTCATCGCCATAATAATACGTTGTCACTGTAAGATTCAGATTGGATTCGATCCGCGTTTTGATTATCTGTGCCTGTCCGATGCGGCTCATGACCAGCTGGCGAAGGTCTTTCTTCAAACCGAATACGGGATAATATAACGAAAGCCGGGATCGGTCCAAGCTATAGAAGATCCCGATGCACTGTTTCAAGGGATTCATCGGAAGAACAAAACCTCGGAGGGATTCACGCTGACGAGTTGTCAGGGGCAGATATACCGGTTTGATACAGTCTGCGATTTCATGAATCAGAAGATCCTGATCGAACTGATCACTGGAAAGCGTATCGTTCAAGGCGCTGCTCCAGACATCGATGCCAATTGTCTTGGCTTTTCTGAGGATATCTGTCGTGATATCCTTTTTGCCGTTGGTCAGATAGGCAAAGGACTCCAATTGATAAGGAATATGCAAGTCAAACTCAGAAAGAAAGATAGGTCCTTGAAAGAAAATGACATCCTGAAGGGATAGACAATTCAAGCGCTTGGGTATGCCTTTGTTTTTATTTGCGCGCAGAATAGCCTCCTTGAAGTCCGCCTTGGTCCTATAGCCGTTTTGGGTACCATAGCGATCCCACATCTTCTGCAGTGACATGCTCTGGATAGAACTCAGCTTGCCGTATCCGATCACGCCTTTTTCTTTTCCTTTGCGTTCTTTGCGATCCAGGAAGAAAAGAAGATCTCCGATTGTAAACGACGTGAATGCTTTATCACTCAGACGCCAGAAATTCATCGCCTTGGATCCATTCAGACGATGATATTCAATCATGTGGCGATCACTGACATAGACAATTGACGCCATAGTTCCTCCTAGAAGATTCCGCTGATTTTTCCTTGGCGATCAATCGTGATATCCAAGGCAGCAGGATGCTTTGGTAACCCTGGCATGGTCATAATTGTTCCGGTCATCGCAACGACAAACCCTGCCCCAGCACTTAATTTCAAACGCTTAACATGCAAGACAAACCCACGGGGACGTCCCAATCGTTTCGCATCATCAGAAAGCGAATACTGCGTCTTGGCGATACAGACCGCCAGATGATCAAATCCATCCCGTTTGAGCTTTTCAAACTGAGCCAGTGCATCATCGCTGTATTCAACCCCATCCGCTCCGTAAATGGTTCGTGCGATTGTTTCAATTTTCGCCAGAACATCCATTCCGGGTGTCACAATAGGTGAATAGGTTATCTCCGACTGGCAGAGTTCAATGACACTGTTGGCCAGATCCTGTGCACCTAGTCCGCCTTTAGCATAGGCTTCACACAACGCAAATTTGACATCGTGATCAAGACACCACTGTTTGATGAACCGAATTTCATCCGGCGTATCCGTATGGAAGACATTCAGGGACACCACGCACGGAACATGGTAGGCTGCGATGCTTTCCAGATGTTTTTCTAGATTTTCAATCCCTGCGCTTAACGCTTCCGTATTCGCTTCCCCCAGATTGTCATAAGCAACGCCGCCATGCAGTTTCAATGCCCGAATTGTCGCGACCAGAACAACAGCACTGGGCTTTATGCCTGCAGCAGGACATTTGATATCCAGGAACTTCTCGGCACCCAGATCCGCTCCGAATCCTGCTTCAGTAACAACGTAATCTGCTAATTTCAATGCCATTGTTGTGGCGATGACACTGTTGCAGCCATGGGCGATATTCGCAAAGGGCCCCCCATGAATCAGGACCGGTGATTTTTCCAGAGTCTGAACCAGATTCGGTTTTAAAGCATTGACCAGCAATGCGCAGACAGCACCGGTGGCCCCCAACTGATCGACACTCACCGGTTCATCTGTCATCGTATAGGCAATAACCATCCGTCCGATGCGCTCTTTCAAGTCAACATAGTCCCGAGCCAGGCAAAAAACAGCCATGACTTCAGAAGCTACCGTGATATCAAATCCATCAAGCCGCTCAACGCCGTTATTCTTGCCCCGTCCGATTTCAATCTGCCGCAAAGCCCGATCATTCATATCCATGCACCGTTTCCAGGTGATTTTCTCAGGATTGATATTCAGTTCATTGCCTTGAAACAGATGATTATCCACTAAGGCGCTGATAAGGTTATTCGCTGCGGTAATCGCATGGATATCTCCATTGAAATGCAGGTTGATATCCTCCATAGGAACCACCTGTGCATAACCCCCTCCGGCAGCACCGCCCTTCATCCCGAAAACCGGACCTAATGAAGGTTCACGCAATGCACCGATAACATCTTTGTTCAAGGAAGCCAATCCATCGACCAAACCGACGGTCGTCGTGGTTTTCCCTTCACCTGCTTTGGTTGGGTTAATCGCGGTTACCAGGATCAGCTTGCCATTGGAATTCCCATTGATCCGCTGGTGGATATCCAAGGATATCTTGGCTTTGTATTTTCCATAGTGTTCAACATACTCTGAATTGATCTTTGCCTTTTTCGCAATAATATCAATATTCTCCAAAACAGTTTCGTCGGCGATTTCATAGTCCTTCTTCATTACTTTCTCCCTTCAAAGGCCTTCAGCAAGGTCATATCATCCGCATAATCCAAGTGCCCTCCGATCGGCAAACCGAACGCCAACCGTGAAACTGTTGTCAATCCTTCCAGTTTCTTCTGAATATACAAGGCACTCATTTCCCCTTCAACCGTTGCATTCAATGCCAGGATAACTTCTTGTGTCGAATCATTGACCCGATTCAACAGCTGATCAATGTGAATATCCTCAGGCAATATTCCTTTCTGAGGGGAAAGCAGCCCGCCTAAAACATGATATACTCCAGTATACTGCTGTATTCTTTCAATTGCGATTAAATCTTTGACAGTAGCGACCACACAGATAGTCTGATGATCACGTGCGCCGTCCAGACAGATGCTGCACTGGTCCGCATTGGTGTAATTCCCGCATACGGAACAGAAATGGATGTTCTGTTTGCTGTCCAGCAACGACTGGGCAAAAATCGTAATCTCCTCTGAAGGGAGATCCAATAAAGCCAAAGCATAACGCTCAGCTGTCTTGTCACCGACGCCCGGAAGCTTCTTCAATTCAAAAATAAGCTGTTCAAGTTCTTCTGGATACATTCGCTCACCTACACAATCTCAACATCATCACCAAATAATTCAAACAAACCCTCGTTCAGCCCTTCATGAACTGAACCCTCCTCTGCAGACTTGATCTGCAGAAGATCATCCGCAATTGCAACCGGATCCGGCAGAGTCTGACTCTGTGCTTTCTCCTTATACAAATCAACCGCCTGCTTGAAATCAGCCTGAGTAATTGCCTTAATCAATTTGGGCTGACCGAAAAGCATCCGACTGAACTCCAGCAGCAACGGCTGGATATCCTGTTCTTCCAATTGTCTGACCCGCTCTTCAAAATCGACGGCAACAAACATGAAGTTCCTGCCGCTCAAGACCACCTCTGAATTCATCAGAAGATTACTGACTTTCATCCAGTGATCATCCGAAATATACTGAATCAGAGTCTTCATTGCCGCAATATCCTTGGCTTTGTCCTCTTTATTCGCACTGACCATATAAGCGACAACCTCAAGAAGATCCTTAACCGGTGCTGCTTCATTTTCAGAAATCTCTTCGTTTTGCTGCAGTTCAGCAACAGCAGCAGAAACTGTCGGCTCTGCTGCTTTCTCCTCGCTGGTTTCCGCAACAGGTTTAGGCATTGTCTTCTCAATCGGCTGCAAGGCCGGACGCTGTCCTTTACGGTTCTTGGAGCGTTCACTTAATCGAATAAGCGTTATCTCCAGATATGCCAAGACATTCTGGGTATACCGTGATTTATCCATTGTTTCCAGCAGGACATCTATCGCATCTAAAAGATACGGACTGGATACACTGGAGCTGATAACCTTGATTGCGTCCAAGTCCATTGCCGGCAGATACGCTTCCGACTTATTGAAATTATAAATAATGGCATTCTTCAGCAGCTCAATGAAATCAAAGACCATCCGCTTCAGATCGACATTCTGCTCACTCATCTGATGGATCAGCATCAGAGCCTGGTCGACATCGCCGTTCACAATCGCCTGAAACAATTCAAGCCGTTGCTGCGGTGTTGTCACACCATAGATTTCATAAACGTCACTTCGCTTGATTTCATCATCCGCATAAGCAACTGCTTGTTCTAGGATTGTCAGAGCATCCCGAACCCCGCCGTCCGAAAGGGAACTGATCAGGTCACAGACGCCATCTTCAGACTTGATCTGTTCCTTCTCAAGAATCGAGGATAAATACCGGCTTAATTCAGCCGCTTCAATCCGTTTGAAATCAAACCGCTGGCATCGGGAGATAATCGTCGGCAGAACCTTATGCGCTTCAGTTGTTGCCAGAATAAAAATAACATGCTCAGGAGGCTCTTCCAATGTCTTCAGCAAGGCGTTGAAAGCGCCTTGTGAGAGCATGTGAACCTCATCGATGATGTAGACTTTATAGCGGCCTTCCAATGGAGCATATTTTACTTTTTCAATCAGATCCCGGATTTCATCGACCCCGTTATTGCTGGCAGCATCGATTTCAATGACATCCGGATAGGTGCCGTTCTGAATAGCGAGACAACTCGCACACTTCCCGCACGGACGGTTTTCAGAAGCCTCGCAATTCACAGCCTTGGCGAGGATTTTGGCTAAGGTTGTCTTTCCGGTTCCCCGTGGTCCGCAGAAAAGATACGCATGAGAGACCCGATTGCTCTTAAGTGCATTCTGCAGTGTTTTCACAATATGATGCTGACCGACGACATCCTGGAATGTTTGCGGTCGATATGTTCGATAAAATGATTTATAGGCCATTTAGCGTCACTCCTGCGATTATTATACCATGCGTTATCATTGCATTTGCATAAAAAAAGCATTTACTATATAATTTCGATATGACAAATGTAAGAAAAGAAAAGAAAAAAAAGAATAAACTGTACACCTTTCTGAATATTGTGGGTGTTCTTCTAATTGTAGTCGGTTTATCGCTGGGCGGGTATACCTTCTGGCAGAATCAGCAGACAAAAAATGAAGTTGATTCCGAAATCTCAGATTGGGAGAACCTCCCTGTCTCTGATGGAACAACAGGGGATGAAACAGCCAGCATCCAAGAAGGCGTTGATCTCAGCGGCAACCAGAAACTATGGGGCGTTATCGAAATACCGTCTCTTAACGTCAAAGCACCTATCTCAGCCGTCTATGATTGGCAGCTTCTTCGTAAGTATGTCGTTCCTTTCAAAGAAGGGGATCTTCCCTCTGTGAGCGGCGGAAACTATTCGTTGGCTTCACATTGGGGAAACTCGTATTGCTCCTATTGCTACTTCCGGGACATCAAGAATACTGAAGTCGGTGCCATCATTACTGTCTACGATCGGACGACTGTCTATACCTATGAAGTCTATGCGGCACCGCGGACCATCACTGATCAGGATGTTGAAATCCTGAATCGCATTGAAGGGCAGACGACATTGACCCTGATTACCTGTGTGACTGTCAAAGATCCGCGCAGGACAGTGGTTCAGGCAAAGCTGATCACCAGTGCCCCGCGAACATAATTGAGCGAATCTATGAAGAGGGACGGGAAACCGTTCTTTTTGCCGGCCTGAATTTCCCTGAAAGAACTGATTCAGAGACAAAGCGAAAAATTCATGTAATCCCAAAACCTGATCCTGATAGAATCAAAGCATCAACCCTATGCTAAGGAGAAATACTAATGAAACTCTTGTTAACCTCTGGCGGGATAAGCAACGACAGTATAAGCAATGCTTTAAAAGCAATGCTGGCCAAGCCCATCTCTCAATGTCATGCCCTATGCATTCCTACAGCGAGTTATGCCTTGAAGAACGGCGTTGTAAACGCATGGAACTTTCTGAGGGGTTACGATGAAGCACCCATGTGTAACTTGGGATGGAAATCCATGGGTGTTCTGGAATTGACCGCCTTGCCAAGTCTTGATCAGGACCTTTGGCTGCCTGCCCTTAAACAGGCAGATATTCTCCTGGTCAACGGTGGTGATCCTCTCTATCTCTCGTATTGGATGAGGAAGTCCGGAGTGGCTGATCTCTTGCCTGATTTAGATCTTGTGTATGTCGGAATGAGTGCAGGCAGCATGATTATGGCACCGCGAATTGGTGATGACTTTGTAATGTGGACTAAGGAAGGACTCACAGATAAAACCTTAGGCTATGTTGATTTTGCGATATTCCCTCATTTAAATCACGTGCTGCTGCCTGAAAACACCAAGGAACAAGCAATATCCTGGGCACATTCGATTCAGATTCCTGGTTACGCAATCGATGATCAGACTGCAATCCAAGTCATCGACAACACCGTTTCCGTTATTTCAGAAGGCGAGTGGTATTCCTTCGATTACACCAAAGAATCCCGCGGCTAGAGCGGAATCGCTTGTACTCCACGCCGGATTATCCTGATTACCGGGGAAATAATCTGTTCATTAATTAAGAAAAGGCGCCATATGGCTGGCGTCTTTTCAATATCTATCGGACAACGCTGCCATTGGGCAACCCTGCATTTTGTGATTCAAGAACTTCCAGGACTGTATCATCGTCATTCTCACCGACCAGAAGCATTCCCTGGGATTTTTCGCCGCGCAGAACAGCTTCTTTGAGATTGACAACGACAACGACCCGTTTCCCCACC
The DNA here is from genome assembly GCA_937874965.1 of uncultured Erysipelotrichaceae bacterium. GTDB lineage: Bacteria > Bacillota_I > Bacilli_A > Erysipelotrichales > Erysipelotrichaceae > CALNCD01. The sequence continues at coordinate 45,435 of CALNCD010000068.1, forward strand.
ATCATTTCCGCAGTGTAATGAGGCTTGATACCGCTCACCACTTGAATGGTATCATATCCCATATCAATCTGCGAAACCAATAACCGATCAGCTTTCGGATGGTCCTTGCAGGAAAGAATCGTCCCGATTCTCAACTCAAGTTTCCCGCAGTCATCAAAGGTGATTTCCGGCTTATGTTCAACGACAGGCTTAGTTGTTGCTTGCTGCTTGCTTTCAAATCGGGACAGCGTCTCATCGACATCAAGTCGTGCAAAGAGGATTTCCAACGTGTCCGAAATCTGCACGGTGTCTTCCAGATGCCCAAAGGATGCCACACTTTCCAATGATCTGACATCTGTATTGATCTGATCCAGAATCCGTTTGGAAGTGTCAGGGATATAGGCCTGCAGGATGACGGCTGCAATCCGGATACTCTCAACAAGATTATAGAGAACCGTCTTTAACCGTGGATGTTGCTCCTGGTCTTTTCCAAGAATCCATGGCGTGGTCTCATCAATATACTTGTTGCATCGTCTTAAGAGATCAAGAATCTCGTCGATAGCATCAGCGACACGAAGAGAGTCCATTTTCTCTTCCACCCGTGAAAGCAATGAATCTGCCATTGCGACCAATTCATCATCGATAGCTTCATGAACTTCTGTATTCTCTACGGTTCCGTTGAAATACTTGGCCGACATCGTCAACGTCCTGTTCACTAAGTTACCCAGCGTATTCACAAGATCAGAGTTGATCCGCTCAATCATCAATTCATAGGTGATGTGTCCATCCCGCTCAAACGGCATTTCATGAAGCATGATATAGCGGACCGCATCCACACCTAATACAGCAACCAGATCATCCGAATAGATGATATTTCCCAGGGATTTACTCATCTTGCCATCACCAACCAGAAGCCACGGATGACCAAAGACCTGCTTAGGCAGAGGCAGGCCCAAGCCCATGAGCATAATCGGCCAGTAGATGGTATGGAAGCGAAGAATATCCTTACCGATCAGATGGACATCGGCTGGCCAATACTTTTCAAAAAGGTTATCATGATGGCCATCAACATCATAGCCCAATCCTGTAATATAGTTGCTTAGGGCATCAATCCAGACATAGATGACATGCTTGGGATCAAAGTCCACTGGAATTCCCCAGGAAAAACTCGTCCGTGAGACCGCCAGGTCTTGCAATCCGGGCTTAATGAAATTGTTCAGCATTTCATTGCGCCGTGATTCCGGCTGAATGAATTCAGGATGACTCTCGATGTATTCTTCCAGCTGCTTCTGATATTTGCTCAGTTTGAGGAAATAGCACTCTTCTTCAGCATGCTGAAGTTCCCGACCGCATTCCGGGCATTTGCCGTCCTTCACCTGAGATTCGGTATAGAACGTCTCTTCATAAATACAGTACCAACCGGTATACTTTCCTTTATAGATATCACCCTTATCAAAAAGTCTATCGAAAATCTTCTGTGTCTGGCGTTGATGATAATCGTCTGTCGTCCGAATAAAGTGGTCGTATGAAATGTTCATCTCATCGAAAATTGCCCTGATTATTCCGGCAATCTCATCCACATAGGCCTGCGGAGTGACTCCAAGTTCCTTCGCCTTGGTTTCAATCTTTTGTCCATGCTCATCCGTTCCGGTCTGAAAGCGCACATCGTAACCCTGAAACCGTTTGAAACGCGCAATACTGTCTGCCAATACAATTTCATAGACATTGCCGATATGCGGTTTGGCACTCGTATAGGCAATTGCTGTTGTAATATAGTAGTTCCCTTTGTTAATGGTCATAGAATCTCTCCATTCTGCCCTTTTATTCTATCATACTTCTCTCTAAAGTCGAACAATCTATCCGTTAGGAATCAATAAAAAGGAGTAAATCAATCACGATTACTCCCTTATCCTACTCTTTTTTCAACGGGCCCTGATCAACCGATTGAAATCCACTCAAAACGATAAATCAATCTTTCAAGAAATAGCCTGATTTCCTGCCATGAACATCCGTCAATAGCCACACAAGCACCATCAATCACCGAAGCAATACTGAGAGAGGATAGTATTGGATGCTACCTCGTTTATCGACTTCTCTGGAAACATGTGTTAATACAAGACAAGCTTCACTACCCTGAATACAAAAAAAGACGAGATTTCTCTCGTCCTGCACAGCGAAAACTGACTAGGACTTCCCTTTAGCCAGACAATCTTTGCAGATTCCATTAAATACAATAGAATGTGAATGAATTTCTTCTTCACACTGCTGCTTTGCCAGTTCATCAATCTGTTCCTGATACGGTAATTCAATATCAAGAACTCGTCCGCAGGCTTCACATACCATATGATAATGCGGATGGGTATTCCCATCATAGACATAGCCACTCTCTTGATGGAGCACCCGATTGATCTGATGCGTTTGGTAAAGCATATTCAAGTTCCTGTACACTGTTGCGAGACCAATTGTCTCATTGTTTTCCTGCAGCTTCAGGTAAACCTGTTCCGCGGTCAAGTGATCTTTGGACTGCATCACAACCGCCAGTATCATCTGTCGCTGCTTTGTATTCTTTAAACTCATCGCTACCACTCCGTTTTCCACAGTATTATATCACATCTTTATCGTTATATCGTCGAATTACGTAAAACCTTTCTGCTATATTTTAAGAACTGCTGACCAATCAAAACAGGACATTAACCGGATTAAACATTCACGAATACTAAACCATTCAATCATACATCTTGCATTACTTCTGGCGAAAACCTCTGCAGGAACCCGATACTGATTTCACTATTATTCTGATTTTGAACCATGGATCAAGCTATAGATCCGGTTCTTCTTCGCTCCGGTTTCTTTCACCAGAGTTGTAATGGCATCCTTACGTGTCATCCCTTGACCTATATAACGCTCATACTGGCTGAGAAGGGCTATCTCATCAAGGTCATCTTCCTGCTTATCCATTCCCGTAATCATCAAGACAAACTCGCCTCTATTCTCTATTTGATCAAACTGAACCAATTCTGCAAGCGTACCCCGATAGAAGGTCTCATACTGTTTGGTCAATTCCCTCGCCAATACTGCCGGTCTGGGTCCAAGGATATCCAGGCAAAGCGCCAGTGTTTTCTCTAGCTTATGGACAGAAACATAGAAAACCAAGGTACAGGATACCGTTTTCAACGCCTCCAGTTCCTTACGGATAATTGAAACATTCGAGCCAAGAAATCCATAGAAAAGAAAAGGCTGAACCCTTAGTCCCGAGCTGACCAATGCATTCAAAAATGCACTGCTGCCGGATACCGGAACAACTGGATAACCTGCATCGCTGACGGCTGCCACCAACTCTTGGCCTGGATCGCTGATCAGCGGATAGCCTGCATCACTGACCAAGGCAATGCTTTTATCACTTCCAAGTATTTCCAAGAGTCCTTTGATGCTTTGCTCGGTATTATGGGCATGATGGGCAATTAATGGAGTCTTGATCTGAAAATGCTGAGTCAGCTTTTTGGTATGACGGGTATCTTCTGCAGCAATGACATCCACCTGATTAAGAATAGCCACAGCCCGCGGAGACAACTCCTCAAGATTCCCGATCGGTGTTGCAACAAGATACAACGTCGGTTTCTTCTCTATGAAACTCTGCTGAATCTTCATGCAGGATCTTTCCCTTTATAATTTGTTCTGAATTCATCCAGATTGATACTGGTATAGCCGTTTCCATCATAAAGTTTAATCTCGTTTGAACAACAGCTGATTGTATTGACTTTATAGCGGTTGCCCAGATAGTTTATGAAATCATTCGGTTTTGGTAACCCTGTACGGCATGTTTTATAAGTATCATCCTCATATTTCAGACAGCACATCAACTTGCCGCATTGTCCGGAAAGCTTCTGGGTATTAAGTGCCAGCATCTGATTCTTGGCCATATTGATGGAAATGACATCAAAATCTGTTTTATAACGGGAACAGCACGTTTCCTGTCCGCATATTCCTATGGCACCAACCATCTTTGCTTTATCCCGTTGACCGATCTGCCGCAGTTCAATCCGGCTGCGGAAGGATTGTGTTAACTCTTTAAGAAGATCCCGGAAATCAACCCGCTCATCCGCAACGTAGACAAAAGAAATCTTGGAGCGGTCCAGCGTGTATTCTGCACTGACTAACTTCATGGTGAGCTTTAATTTGGAAATCTTCTCTTCACACACCAGCATGGCTTGCTTTGCATCTTTCCGGTTTTGTTCATAACTGGCCAGATCATGGGCACTCGCCCGACGGATAATCGGTTTAAGTTCAACCTGTACACTGCGTTCCTGAGCATTCTCAAGATTGCTGACCATCCGTCCCAGTTCATGACCGCGAACCGTTTCCACAACAACCTCATCTCCAAGCTTCAAGGATGGATTATCAGTGCCGAATGAATACGCCTTTGATCCGTTTTTGAAACGAACCAGACCCACATATGTAAACTCTGCCGTCTCATTTTGATTTTTATGATTCATCTGTAGTCCTCCCGAGCATGTAGCACATCTGATCGACCAGCAATGGCAGATTGACAGACTTGGTTAATCTATCTCTAATTGTAATCGAGACGAAAAGATAATGCAAAAAATGTTTTTGATTCTTCTCAATCAAAGCCGTGGACAATGAATCAAATACACCGTTTTGCGTATTCACCAATTCTTCCAGCATGAGAATAAATACATCCAGGAAAAGCTTGAATTCCAGATATCCATTCCCGCTTTTACGCGAAACAAAATTCTGAAGGTAAATCATCCCGACAGCAGGCTTCCGGAAGAGTTCACCGGCTATTTCCTTTAATGACCCAATAACGTTTTTGAACTGAGGATCTTCAGCGTGATCCATCATCTGCGAAAGATCCGGATACAACCGGGCTAAGAAGAAGGCTTCTTCATGATCAACACCTTCAGTTTCTGCGAGTTGCTGGAGCTTCTCAGGATTTGCTTGTTCGAAGCGGAAAATCTGACAGCGAGATTGTATGGTTTCCATTACATTATCCAGGGAAGAAGCAATCAATATACCGATAGTGGATTGCCCTTCGGGTTCTTCCAGAAACTTCAGAAGGGCGTTCATGCTTTCTTTGGTTGCTTGATCAACCCCGTTAAGAATATAGACTTTCTGGGCGTTTTTCTCCAGAGCGGATGTCGAAAACTGCCGTTGGATTTTTAGGACATCTTCTTTTTTTATCGATGTTCCGCTCCCATCCAGTTCAATGATATCCGCAAACTGATGCGCAAATACACGACGGCAATGATCGCATTGTTCACATGCAATCAAGCCTCGCTCGCAATTGAAACTCGCCGCCATAAACAGTGCCGCTTCTCGCGTCAGATGATTACCAACCAGCAGGTAGGCATGGCTGCGCTGTTCCCGTTCCAATTGATGCTTGAATATCCGGCTGAAGATCGGTTGCTGCTGCTGAAGGGTTTCCCACATCATGCAGCTCTCTTAAGAATGTCATCGACAACCCATTGTGCATTCTCTTCAATCGGCTTTGTTCCATCAATGATGACCATCCGTTGCCTGAAATACGCCAAGACTTCCTGATAACCTTCATACACATCACGATGGAATTGATTATCTTCGAGTTCCAGACGGTCCAGCGCCGTCCGTCCTTGATTGATTCTCTCCAACCCCGTCTGATAATCAATATCCAAAAAGTAAGTCACATCCGGCATCGTATCTTCCACCGCAAAACGATTTAGCTCAAGGACTTCATTGAACCCGATTCGGCGTCCGTATCCTTGATAAGCCAAGGAACTATCAATAAAACGATCACAGATAACCAGTCTTCCTGCCTGAAGCGCCGGCCTTATATTCTCAACGACATTCTGCCGGCGTGATGCAGCATACAGCAATGCTTCTGTACGATCATCCATCTCTGTATTCTTCGGATCCAGAATAATCGCCCTGATCTTTTCAGACACCTTGCTTCCCCCTGGCTCACGAGAGTAAAGCGAATCCACGCCACGGCTTTCTAAAATTTCGCAAACCCGTGTGCTCAGTGTCGTTTTACCGCTTCCGTCTGGACCTTCAAATGTCACAAATAATCCTTTCGTCATAGTTCACCTCATCCTAATTATACCGTACTTTCCTTTAATTTACAGATGAATCGTCTTCATATATAATGATTCCAGAGGTACCTATGAAACTATATGAAAAAACATTGACTCAGAAAAGAGTCTTCACCGGTCACTTGATTAATGTCCGTCAGGATGTCGTTGAACTCCCCGATGGAAGGGAAGCAGGACGCGAAGTGATTGAGCACCCTGGCGGCGTTTGCGTTGCGGCGCAGCTTGACTCTGGAGAATTCATCGTCGTTGATCAATACCGCTATGGTGTAAAAGCGCAAAGCACGGAATTTCCAGCTGGAAAACTTGAATTGAATGAAGATCCTGAACAAGCAATCCTCAGGGAACTCGAAGAAGAAACCGGCTATATCACCCATCACCTGGTTCCCATGGGGTACCTGGATCCCTCACCGGCCTATCTGAGTGAACGGATATATTTGTATTACGCTGATCATCTGGAATACAAAGGGCAGCACCTTGATGAGGGTGAACTTCTGAATGTTCGCCATGAATCCCTCACTGCCTTGCATCAGCAAATTCTGGAGAACACACTTCATGATGCAAAGACGATTGCTTTAGTCCTTAAAGTCAAAGCCTTGCTGAGCCAATAAGACCAAAAGAAAGACAGGAATCAACGCCTGTCTTTTCTGTCTTGGTAATACTGCGCCAATACCACGATGCCAAAGAGAATTACATAGATGCTGTAATCACTAACCACCGTATAATCAAGTACCAGCAGAAGAATAAACAAACCAAATACTGCAGCAAACATGCCGAGAAGCACTTTCGTGATTGTCTTCATCATCAGCGTCCCGTTACAAGCGAGTAAAACTTGTTTTCAAAGCCGGCCATCAAAAGTGATCCGACAATCAATCCGAATGTTCCTACAACACCAGCCCGAACAAACCATTTTTGTGACTGATACTGCTTATTGGTGTACCCGGCATAATACAGTTTGCTGCCAGCGTATTCCCCGCTGGCATAGATTCCTCGACCGATGGTGACACATCCCGCAATTATTCCGATGACCGATACTGTTGTTAACGCAGATCCTTCGGTTCTGGTCATTTCCTGTGCTGTGAGATCTGCATAGCGATACGGTAAAACCATTTCCATTTCTTTCCCTCCATTCTCACGCAGCCTATAGGCTTGCTCGTTTATAGTACCTACTGAATGGAGAACCTCCTAGATATTTTGGCTGAATTTCTTCATATGTCCACTATTCTAAAGATTTTATATCGGAAATGAACAGAGTTTCACACTTACACCTCTATTTCATGAACAAGTAAATAAGCAAGGCGCCTATTCCTGCCAATGCGACTGCGGACATCAAGAAAATAAAGAATTCCATCTTAAAACTGTATATTACAACAATGCTGAACAACGTTGTGATGACAAGCACGCCTATTTTCACCGCTTGCGGAATCGCTTGAATCAAAAGAAGACCCAGACAAATAAGGACTAGTCCGCCTAAGACAAGCGACAGATAGCCGCTGCTGGTCAATCCCGGAGTTTCAACAGTATGACTCCATAGAACTTCAATTACACCAATCAAAGCAAGACATACTCCGATAATATCAGTTGCATTCATTCTTTTCTGCTCCTTTTTCAGTTTTTCAGTATACTGATGATCCTGTTGAATAATATCATCCAACGAAAGATTCAAATATTTAGCTAAGACAAGCAAGGTTTCAAAATCCGGATAACTGTTGCCTGTCTCCCATTTCGAGACAGCTTGACGGGTTACATGCAGAGTCTCTGCAAGTTGTTCCTGGGTGAGTTTTCTTGCTTCCCTTTGCTGTCTGATCATTTCTCCAAGTTTCATACATCCTCCTTGTGCCTACTGTATCATCTACGTTGATCAAAGCCTAGCAACCCGTAGATGCAACTGCGCAACTGGCTGAAAAAATCCACTGGACGCTTCTTTGGTTCTTCTGCAAGCAAAACTTGCTCAGCTTCTTTCATTGTCCCGTTTACTCTCTTTGATTTTGCTTCTTAACATTCTGTCAACAGGTGATGATTCCCTTATTTCGGGTATAAAAAAAGCCTCGCTTGAGGCTATTCAGTTCCTGGTAAGATAAAGATCTGTTCATCCTGCTTTGATAGCAGCAAAGAACCACGGGCATAGACTTTAACATAGTCCGGATCTTCTAATTTTGTCTGTTGCGAGGTCAGTGCCTTATTCTGGGATTCCACTTCCGTAAATTTCGCTTGTGTTATCGCCAATTCACTCTTAAGATTCATGGTATACATGATCTGCTGAACGACTTGTACAATCATGACAACTGAAACCAAAAATAACAAGAGCAAGACGAGACGTGATGCAATTTTCTTTGATTTAATCTGACTTTTTGTTCTCGAAATTGACTTCGATGCTTCCATTTCATCACTTCCTTACATAGTTCATTATACTGATACAAATCTTTTTTGCAACCCTTCCCTGACTTCAGAGGGCTATTTCACTTCATTTTCATTTTGATACGTCTGACTGATAATCTCAAATAAGGGCTCATCACTCTTCTTGCTTTGGTTGGCAATTGCACTGACTCTGACTTCAATCTCCCGATTTCCAAAGGTAATCTTGATAATGTCTGCGACCTTTACTTCAGTCGATGGCTTAGCAAGTCGTCCATTGACGTAGACTCTCTCATCCTTGGCCAGATCTTTTCCAACCGTGCGCCGTTTAATCAGTCGTGAGACTTTCAGGTATTTATCAATTCTCATGCGGTTCCTCCTTGATCTGAATATGATTCAGAAGATACAAGACATGTTTCAGCCAGTCCGAGTCTTTAGGAATATGAATCCGGATTTTCTGATGCTGGTACTTGACCGTAATATCGCGCGATAAACGATTCAAGAGTTCAAATAATGCAATTCCATCTACAGTTGAACTGTATGCTTCTGTAAAGGTGATTTCAACAGCATCCTTCCGCTCTTTGAGACTATCCACCTGTTTTGTTTCCAGAGCAAGTTCCAGACGTTTCTTCTCGAGAAGCAGATTAACTTCATTGGGAAGCTCTCCATAGATATCTGAAATGCTTTCATAGAAGCGTTCCAGTTCTTTGAAGGAATGAATGCTTTCAATGCTCTGGTAGAGTTCAATCTTATCCTTGTCCCGATCGGTGAACTGCTGCGGAATATAGCCGTCAATCGGCAGATTCAAGGATTGCTTGACACCCGCTTCTTTTTTCACGATACCTTGTTTTTCCTGAATGACCTCTTGAAGAAGCTCAATGTACATATCAATCCCGACCGTATCAATAAAGCCGGATTGATTTCCTCCAAGCAGCTCGCCCGCCCCGCGTATCGTCAGATCACGCATCGCAATCTTATAGCCTGAACCAAGCTGAGTAAACTCCTTGATAGCTTCAAGCCGCTTCGTTGCCACTTCAGAAAGCTGTTTCTTTTCAGGGACAAGCAAGTAGGTATAGGCTAAGCGATCACTTCGTCCGACACGCCCTTTAATCTGGTAGAGCTGAGACAACCCAAAGTTCTGTGCATTCTCAATGATCATTGTGTTGGCATTAGGGATGTCAATGCCTGTTTCGATAATGGTCGTACAAATCAGGACATTGATTTCATTATGGTGGAATTCCTGCATCGTTGCTTCAATTTCATCCCGGTCCATTTGCCCATGAATAATTGCGACTCTGGCCCCGTTTATCTTACGTTGAACCTGAAAAGCTACCGAACTGATGCGCTCTATGTTATTAAACAAGTAGAAGACTTGTCCGTTCCGGTTCAATTCCTTCGTGATAATGTCTTCGATTAATTGCTGGTTTCTCTCCACAACATAAGTCATAACCGGCAAACGGTTTGAGGGCGGAGTATTCAGCTGCGAGAGCGATCGCAGTCCGATAAGTGACATCTGCAAGGTTCTAGGTATTGGCGTCGCACTGAGGGAAAGAACATCAATATTGACTTTAAGCGCCTTGATTCGTTCTTTATGTTCAACCCCGAAACGTTGTTCTTCGTCAATAATCAGAAGGCCGAGATCTTTAAACTTCAGATCACGGGAAAGAACCCGGTGAGTCCCTATCACGATATCCACTGTTCCAGCCTTAACCGCTGCGATTATTTCTTTCTGACGCGCTGGCGCAACGAAACGGTTCAGCACCTCAATCCGTACAGGAAAATTCTTAAAGCGCTCTGTAAACGTCTGAAAATGCTGTGACGACAGGATTGTGGTCGGACAGAGATAAACAACCTGTTTCTTATCATAGACAGCTTTAAATGCCGCCCGGATAGCAACCTCCGTCTTTCCAAAGCCGACATCCCCGCACAGCAGACGGTCCATCGGCTGAGAACTTTCCATATCCCGTTTGACCTCTGCAATGGCCAATGCCTGATCCGCTGTTAACTCATAGTCAAATTCCTCATCAAAGGCCTGGTGAAGTTCGCCATCCGGACTGAATGCGAAACCCTTGGATCGTTTCCTCAACGCATAGACTTCAATCAGCTTATCCGCAATATCTGAAACACTTGCCTTGATCCTATCCTTGGTCTTTGTCCATTCGTTGCTTCCCAGTTTGCTGAGACGGATGGCTACAGCTTCACGGGACACATATTTCCGAACCAGTGTGAACTGTTCCAACGGAACCAGAAGAACATCTTCATTTCGATAGGCAATATGAAGAAAGTCCTTATGAATGCCTTCAATTTCCTTCGTCACAATCCCCAGATACTTCCCGATCCCGTACTGCTGATGAACCACATAATCCCCGACTTCCAGATCAGAGAGCGCACTCAAGGTCTCTGCTTCTTTGAATTTATTGGTATACCGGGTCCGTTTATGGACATAACCGAAAATTTCCTGGGAAGAATAGACACTGATGCCTTCATTATCCAAGCGAAAACCCTTGGTTCTTCCTTTGTGTTCAAGATAAATTCCCCGCTCCTTTGGAAAATCAATCAGTATCTGAAAGGGAATATTCTGCTTAATCAGCTGGTCACTGAGGGTTTTCATATCCTGAGTATTGACACTGATGATTACTCTTCCTTGCAACCCTTGCTTTTCCGCTTCATTGCAGAAAGCACTGAGATCCTGCTTATAGACAGGTAATTCATGCCAGGCCAAGTTCCATTCATCATCCGCCTGAAATTTATGGAACATTACAGTCTCGATAGACTTGAAATCCGATGCATGATGAAAAAGCGTAAAGCTGGGTACAAAGCGATGGTCCTGAACCCGTTCCTGGATCAAAGCAATCGTATCTTCTTCCTGATGTTTGGCCATTGCTTTGACATCATCCTGATTAGAGTAAATCAACAAGGGATTATCAAAGTAATCGCAAATACTCCAGGTTTCATCCAAGAATGAAAAATAGGGATAAAGACTGGCATCATAAAGAGATGACCTCAGGTTTTCAATATCCTGGGTCATGAGATCATGAAGGATATCATACGCTGCTTTATCCAGTTTTTCCCGACGCTGAAGAAGGTGTTGATTTACCTTTTTTTCTATTGTTTCAAGTTGTTCTGAGGCGAGCAGCATATCACTTACCGGAACAATCAATGCTTGTTCACTCTGATATACTGTCCGCTGTGTCGAAAGATCAAAGTAACGCAGCCCTTCAATGACCGTGTCAAAGAATTCAATGCGTAAGGGAAGATCTTCCTGGACAGAAAAGACGTCAATGACACCCCCTCGGCTTGCGAATGTCATGGGTTGATCGACACGGTCTACTCGTTGATACCCGCTCTTCAGTAATTGCTGGACCACATTCTTCATAGTGATTTCATCATTCAGAGATAAACGAAGTTCATGATCCAGATACTGCTGCTTGCTTGAAATCTTCCGGTTTAACCCAGCGACTGTAGTAATACAGATAGTCACTTCTGTATGGACCGCATGATATAACGCATTCGCTTTGTTCTCTTTGACCAAAACAGAAGGTGCGATGGCTTCAACCCGCAATGATTCTTCCTGGAGATATAGAATCATCGGGACACTCTCATCCAGTTCCTGAATGCAATCGAACAACGCACGGGCTTGCTGTTCATTGGATTTCACAACAATAAGCGGCTGCTTGCTTTGGCGCGAAGCACCCATCAGTAACAATGCTTCCTGAATCAGGGTAAGATGAGCAAAACGATCCTCATGGCTGAGGAGAGACTGAATTCCTGGATGATCTTTAATTGTTTGATAAAGCCAATTCATTCTTTAGACCCATGTGTATTGAACTGATTCATCAAGACACTGACAGGGGCGTGAATAAATTGAATTGCCGCAGCACTGGCACGATCAAGCGCATCCAGAAACTCTGCTTGATCGGAAGCGCTTATTTTACCAAGAACATAGTCCTTCGTATCGATCTGCTTATCCTTTCCGATGCCGATTCGGATTCGAGCAAACGCGTTGGACTGAAGATTCTGGATAATGCTTCTCAGTCCCCGTTGCCCTCCATCACTCCCGCTTCCGCGAATGCGGATCCTCCCGATAGGCAGATCCAGATCATCTGAGAGAACAATGAGATCTTCCATTCCTGCTTTGTAGTAGTCCATTACTTCGCGAACAGCTTCTCCGGATAGATTCATGAATGTCTGGGGTTTAACGACGATGACATTCTCTCCATTGACCTTGACTGAACCAACAAGGGCTTTAAATTTTTTCTGAACGATGGCACACTGCAGTTTATCAGCGACACGATCAACCGCAAGAAAACCAGCATTATGCCTGGTCTTTTCATATTCTTTACCTGGGTTTCCCAATCCAACGATTATTTTCATCCAATCACCACTTTCATTATAACGATACTCGTACTCTGCTTCAAGCAGACAAAAAAGGAGCAATGCTCCTCCTAGTCCTTTGATTCATCATAATAAACTTTAAGATGCCGATTATTGCCAGAACCTTCACTCTCCGTCCGGATATGATCCATGGAAGAAAGTTCCTGATGAATTATCTTACGCTCATCATTGGGCATTGGATCAAGCGTCGCCGTCACCTTTGTCCGTTGAACACTCTTGCCGATCCGGGCTGCCATCGCTTTCAGTTTCTGATAACGATCACTCTTATAGTTGTTGATATCAATCAGAACATAATAACGATGCTTGAAATATGAACTGACTGCACTTTTCGTCAACTGATTCAACGCTTGAAGTGTCTTGCCATTCTTTCCTATGATAATAGCATTGTTATCAGCATTCAGGAACACTTTAAAGGAACTGTTTTCTCTTGAACTCTCAATCTCGACATCAAGATCCAAACCATCAAAGAAATTTTTCAGATACGATTCAATGAACTGCTGAACATCCTTGAGAGCATAGACTTCTGCGCTGACCTGTGCTCCGAATCCGAGAATCCCTTTCTTTTCTTCAATCACATAATAGATGAGTTCATCGACAGGAACATCTTTTTGCTTCGAAACTGCCGTTAACACATCATTTAACGTTTTTCCAGTATACTTTTCCATGACTATTCCTCCTTTGCTCCCTTGGGCTTAAGCGATTTTTTTCTGATCCTGCCGCTCCAAGATAACTTTCTGAACTACCCAGGTCTGGACAATCTGCAGAAGTGAATTCATCATCCAGTACAACGTCATACTGATCGGCCATGTATATGCAAACCATGAAATCATCGCAATCATGACATAGGTCATCGTATTCATGGAATTGCCTGCTTTGACCTCTTTTTCATAGACTTTCTTTTTCTTCTTGCTGTTGGCTATCCATGTCGGCAGTTTCATAGACACAAACTGAGCGACAACCATCAAGAGGAACAGTACGATAAATCCAATATTCATGGCCTTTAAACCATCACTTGGCGTCAACATTGTCGAAGCTCCAAAAATAGTTCCATGATAAATTGCGGAAGAGCGTTGCACCGCCTGGTACATTGCAATCAGAATCGGCAGCTGCAAGAACATAACACCCATTGATCCCATTGGACTGATGCCGTTTTCTTTGTAAATCTTATTGACTTCCATATTCATCTTATTCATTGCCTGAGGATCTTTGCTATCCTTATATTTAGCTTGAATCTTCTGAACTTGCGGTTGAATTTCCTGCATCTTCTGTGATGAAATCGTTGATTTATAGGTCAATGCGAAAACAAGGATCTTAATCAAAATTGTCGTCAGAATCAATGCAAGCACAGGTCCGGTATGGAAAACCTCTGAAAGGTAGTTAATAACCTGCGCAATCGGCCAGGTCAATATACCATTGAAGAGTCGTGATAACCAGTTCCCTTCACTTACCATTGAGGACCAGCTCGTGGTCAATTTTATTAAATCAGCATCAAGAACAGTGTTAACACCATCAACTTTGGTAATATAGTTCTTACATCCAACAAGGACAAATGCAAGAATGAGCAGTAAGACTATTTTTTTGTACTTTTTCATGGCTGTCTCCTTATACAAGTCAATCTATATTCTAACTTTTTTTAGTAATGTTTCCAAGTCTTTTTTGTTTACTTCAAACGAGTCTTGCAAATATCGCTTCCGAACAATGATAATTGCATCAAAATCACCATGGATATTGAAGCAATCCTGCAGTTGCATCCGCAGCTGCCGTTTCACTTTATTCCGTACAACCGCATTGCCAATCTTTTTGGAAACAGATAAACCAATTCGCGCTGATTTTTCCTTCTTCGGGACAACGTACAAAACGAAGGTTGAGGATGCGTAGAAGCGCTTACGCTTAATAATCGCCTGAAATTCTTCATTCTTGCGGATCCGGTACTTTTTTTTCATGATACTCCCAGTTGAATAAAAAAGTCACCCTTAGGCGACTCTATTAAGCAGATAACACTTTTCTACCCTTTGCTCTACGGCGTGCCAGGACTTTACGACCTCCGACCGTCTTCATACGAGCTCTAAAACCATGGACCTTTTGGTGTTTCCTTTTGCTCGGTTGATAAGTTCTTTTCATAGAACCACCTCCAGTTCTTTATACAATATATGAGCAATTGCTTTTTGATTATACAAAATTGACTTCCATAAGTCAAGATTCTCACCGGAATTCATCCACTTAATTTTACACAGATATCACTCGATTCTGAATGAATAGAACTAGAAATTGAATCAAATCATAAATAAGGGATAAATGACCAGGAGTTTTCCACTTTTTTCTACATTTTAATTTATTCTACGGAAGCTGTGGACAAACAAATTTGTAATTTCATTCAATCTTTCTGTTGATAACATGATATAATCACAGCACCAGCCTTTCTTTTTTCCACAATTGTGGAAAACGTGGAAAATGTAAAATATCCGCTTAAACAGTGCGGATATTGATGTGGAATACGTGGGGAATCATCAAAAAATAAAATGACTTTTCCCAATCGTCAACAGTGTTGTGGAAAACTTCTGGATTTTGCGTTATTTTTCAACAATCAGAAAGATGTGGAAATTGTGGAAAACTCATTATCAATCAGTAAAATAAGGCAAATTACTCATTTTACATGTGGACAACTTTTTTACATTCATTTACATCTGGAATTCACAGGCAAGGTTGAGTAATATTAATACGTAAAGAGGGTGAAGTTTATGGAAGTTTTAAGTGTCTATTATAATGATATTTGGACAAAAACAAAAAATGTAATTAAAAACAGTCAGCATTTCGAAGGGCAGATTTATACCACCTATTTTGAAGATTCGTCTTTGGCTGTATTAAGTGAGGAGAAAGCAGTAATTGTCGTTCCAACTTATTTTCAAAAACTTATTTTGAATCAGGAAATCAATGTAATCAGTGAATCCCTGAAGCAAATTGTTGAACGTGAGGTCACCTGTGAAGTCATGCTTGAATCGGAGTTTTCAACCCAGTCTATTTTAGGTTCGCCACGAATTCTCAATGAATCCTCTTTTTCAGATGGTATCAACATTGACCAGACTTTCGATAATTTTATTGTTGGTCCAAGCAATAAGGAGTCACATGCTGCTTCTTTAGCATGCGCTTATAATCCAGGGAAATTCTATAATCCTTTGTTTATCTATGGGAACTCAGGCCTAGGGAAAACCCATTTATTAAACGCAATCGGCAATTATGTCAAAAAGAAAAACAGCAATGCCAGGGTCTATTACACCTCAAGTTCCGATTTTGTGAATAAAGTCGTCTATTCCATTCGGGATAATTCAATTGATACCTTCAAGGAGCAAATGAATCAGCTGGATGTCCTCTTGATGGATGATATTCAATTTTTGGCTGGCAAGGAAAAGTCCCATGAAGTGTTTTTCCATATTTTCAATGAACTGGTGAATAATCATAAGCAGATTATTATTACCAGTGACCGTCATCCTACAGAAATTAAGGGATTGGAAAATCGGTTGATCAGTCGTTTTTCTTCTGGATTGTCAGTTGGTATTGATTCGCCTGAATTTGAAACCGCCGTTGCTATCTTGAAAATGAAAATTCAGAATCAGAGTGTTGACAGTTCAATGTTCAGCGAAGATGTCATCAATTATATTGCTTTGAATTTTTCACAGGATGTGAGGGTTCTTGAAGGTGCTTTAAACCGGTTGATTTTCTATAACATCGAATTTTCAAATCATAACGAAATTGATCTGGCTACCGCCATTCAAGCATTCAAAGGCCAATCGACTTCTTCTGAACTCAAAGAAGTAAGCATATCACGGATCAAGAAAGTCGTTGCCGACTATTATGGCCTGACAAAGCAGCAGCTGACCTCAAAAAACCGTACTAAAGCGATCACGACTGCTCGCCATATCGCCATTTATCTTTGCCGGAAGCATCTTGATTTGCCGTTTATAAAAATCGGCCAGGAATTTGGGAAACGCGATCATTCAACCATTATGAGCTCTTGTGAAAAAGTAGAAAAAGCATTGTACAGTGATCCATTATATCAGCAAGCCATCACGGAAATCGAAGACCACTTGCTTGGCTAATTTCCACTTTCTCTTACACCGAATTTATGGTATAATTAACGAGGATTTATTAAGGTTTTTGAACTTTTCCACAGTTTCAACAGCCCTAATAATAATAGATACTTAAATAAACTATTTATTTCAGGAGGACCTATGAATTTCAAAATCTCAAAAAGACCGTTCTATACTGCTCTTACTTCTGTTTCACATGCGATTTCCGCAAATTCTCCCATTCCTTCTCTTTCTGGAATTAAGATTGAAGCATTGGAAGATCATCTTGTCTTAACAGCAAGTGATTCAAACATTTCAATTCAACGTGAGGTATATGCTTCTGAAGATTGTGAGCTTATTATTTTTGAACCTGGTGCTGTGGTTATCGATAGCCGTTATATCCTTGAAATAGTCCGTAAGATTGACAGTGATCAATTACAGCTGGAATTGGTTGATGGTGCTTTGACTCGGATCAGCGGTCATCTTGCAGAGTTCAATATTAACGGAATATCCGCATCACTTTATCCGGACATCGATTTTTCAAAGCAAGCCATTGAATTTTCAGTTCAGGCAAAAGATCTGGTGAAAGTTATTGCACAGACAGTATTTGCAGCTTCCGATAAAGAAACACGGCCAGTTTTAACCGGTGTGAATTTCCGATTAGTCGGCAATGAATTCACCGCTGTCGCAACGGATAGCTATCGATTAGCGAAAAGTGTTGTCTCTCTTGATAATAATGACACGAATTTCAGCGTAACTTTACCGGCTAAGAGCTTAAACGAAGTTGTTAAGACATTAGAAGATGAAGACGAAGTAATTATGAGTGTTTCTGATAAAAAGGTTCAATTCTTCTTGAATAACACATTAATCCAAACCCGTTTGATTGATGGTCTTTATCCGGAGACAGATCGCTTGATTCCGAATGAGTATGCCTATGAATTTGAGATTGATGCGCAGGATTTATTGAATGCTATTGATCGTGCTTCGTTTATTAAAAGTGACGGAATTTCTGTCGTGCGTTTGGAAGCAAGCAGCGATGAAGTTGTCATTTCGAGCAAATCCCAGGAAGTGGGTTCTTCATTTGAAAAGATTGTTCCGCAATCCTATAAGGGCGGGGATCTTTCAATCTCATTTAGCGGTAAATATGTTTATGAAGCCATTCGTGCTTTGAATTCTTCCAAGGTTCTTATTAAGTTCAGCGGACCTATGAAGCCATTCGTTATTCTTAATCCTGGTGATGATTCTGTACTGCAGCTGGTTCTTCCCGTCAGAACCTATAATTAGCTGCTTATTCTTGTATAAAGGCATGTGAAAACATGCTTTTTTTATGGATTTATGGTATAATGAACGGGTGGGTAAATTATATATAGAAAGGATTTGAGTGTGAAAATTGAGTCAGAGTACATAACACTTGGACAATTGTTGAAAGCTGAAAATTTCGTTTCTTCCGGAGGCGAAGTGAAACATCGTATTGTGGAAATGCTCATAACCGTCAATGGTGAGCACGATAATCGTCGGGGACGGAAAATTTATCCTGGAGATCGTGTTGTGATTGATGGTGCTGAAATTCTGATTGAATCATGATTCTTGAATCATTGGTTCTTCATCATTTCCGGAATTACGAGAATCAGGCGATCACATTCTCTCCTGGTATCAATGTGATTATTGGTTTGAATGGACAGGGTAAGACGAATATTCTTGAGGGAATTGCTTATTTGTCCTTTGGCCGATCCTTCAGGGTGAATGATGATTTCTATTTAATTGAAAGCGGTGAAGAACAGGCATCCATCACTGGAAAATTCAAACAAGAAAAGGGTTCTTACGATTTACGAGCAATTATAAAGAGAGAAGGTAAACTTCTTCGTATCAACTCGTTGGTTTGTACCCGATTGAGTCAGTTTGTCGGGAAGGCCAACGTTGTTCTGTTCAGCCCTTCAGATTTACAGTATTTTGAAGGAGCAAAGCAATTGCGCCGACGACAGCTTGATATGGAAATCGGCAAACTGGATGTGAGCTATCTGGAGTCGCTATCACGGTATCATGTGATTTTGAAACAGAGAAATGCACTATTGAAAAATGAGATTGTCGATGCGGATATGCTTGGCATACTCACACAGCAGCTTATTGACATTCAGATTCCTTTGGTGATAAAGCGAAATGCCTTTGTGGAGGAATTATCTCCGGAAGTAAATAAATACTATCAGCAGCTCACTCAGAGCCAAGATCAGATCACAATGAATTATCAGGGAATCAAAGGGAACAATGCCAATGATCTTGCTGCAGAACTCAATGATAAATATCAGAATTCATATCATCGGGATCAGGCCCTTAGAATGACGTCATACGGTGTTCATCGCGATGATGTCAATTTCTCCATGAATGATCATGAAGTCGCTCATATTGCTTCCCAGGGCCAAAAACGCTTGATTCTATTGGCTTACAAGATGGCATTACTTGATTATGTTTATAAAAAAAGCGGTGAATTACCAATTCTGTGTCTGGATGATATTTTTTCCGAATTGGATGCTGAGAAAATAAAGACGATGTTTAAGTGGATGAATCCAAGGATACAGGTATTCATCACCACGACAGAAATCGCCCATATGGAATTGGAGAGAACATTCTCACTTTATACAGTAACAAATGGTGTGATTCGTAGAGAAGGAGACAAGAGCAATGGAAAATGAAAAAGTAAATCATTCGTATGAGGCCAGTGATATACAGGTTCTGGAAGGTTTGGAAGCTGTTCGTAAACGGCCGGGGATGTACATTGGATCAACGTCAGTAAAGGGACTTCATCATCTTGTCTGGGAAATTGTCGATAATGCGATAGATGAAGCGCTTGCCGGCTTTGCGGATACAATCACTGTGCTTGTTGACAGAGATAATATTGTAACTGTTGAAGATAATGGGCGTGGAATGCCGGTTGATATTCACAAGAAAACTGGAAAATCGACAGTTGAAACGATTTTTACCGTTCTGCATGCCGGCGGTAAATTCGGCGGAGGCGCATATAAAGTATCCGGAGGACTTCATGGTGTCGGGGCTTCTGTTGTTAATGCGTTATCGGAATACCTTGAAGTAAGGGTTTATCGGGATGGACATGTTTATTTCCAGCGTTTTGAACATGGCGGCAAGCCTGTTGAGGATTTAAAGAAAATCGGTGACTCAGATCGTCATGGTTCCGTGGTTGTTTTTAAGGCAGACCCAACGATATTTACGGAAACGGTTGAGTATGAACATGCCGTACTCCGTGATCGATTAAGACAAATTGCTTTTTTGAATAAAGGCATCCGGATCATTTTCACAGATCTTCGTGAACCTGAAGAAAGCCAAGAACTGGTTTTCCATTATGAAGGTGGACTGAAACAGTACATCGAATTTCTGAACAAGAATAAAACCCCTCTATTTCCGTCAGTGATCTATTGCGAGGGTATTGAAGATGAGATAATGATTGAAGTTGCCATGCAGTATAATGATGGTTACACACCGAATATTTACTCTTTCTGTAATAACATCAATACACAGGAAGGGGGAACTCATGAAGAAGGATTCAGAATTTCATTGACCCGGATAATCAATAATTATGCGAAAGATAACGGCTTTTTAAAGAAAGATGAAGAACCTCTTCAAGGAGAGGATGTCCGAGAAGGATTAACGGCGATCATTTCAGTGAAACATCCGGATCCTCAGTATGAGGGACAGACAAAAACAAAATTAGGGAACAGTGAAGTACGAAAAATTGTTTCTAATATTTTCGGATCTCAGCTCGAACGGTTCATGATGGAGAATCCTAATGAAGCGAAAATAATCATTGAAAAATCATTGGTTGCATCCAAAGCCCGGGTTGCTGCTAAGAAGGCCCGCGAATTAACGAGACGAAAAAATGTACTGGAAGTCTCATCATTGCCAGGAAAGCTCGCAGATTGTTCAAACCGTAATCCTGCTGAGTGTGAAATCTATATGGTCGAGGGTGATTCCGCCGGCGGAAGCGCAAAGCAAGGGCGTGATTCAAAGTTTCAGGCTATTCTTCCTTTGCGAGGAAAAGTTCTGAATGTTGAAAAAGCCCGGCTGCACAAAATTTTTGATAACAATGAAATACGGTCGATGATCACTGCTTTTGGATGCGGTATCCAAGATGAAATTGACATTGAAAAACTTCGGTATCATAAAATTGTAATTATGACCGATGCCGATGTCGACGGTGCACATATCAGAACATTATTGCTAACTTTCTTTTTCAGGTTCTTCAGACCGTTAATTGAAAACGGCTATATTTATTTTGCACAGCCTCCACTTTACAAAGTGTCCCGCGGATCTGTTATTCGCTATGTCTATCCAGGTGATTCTTTGGAAGAAATCACCAAAGAATTCGGCGAGCAGAAGTATAACATACAACGCTACAAAGGATTAGGTGAAATGAATCCAGAACAGCTCTGGGAGACAACGATGGATCCTAAGACAAGAACCCTGGTTCAAGTGGATATAGAAGATGCGATTGAAGCAGATCAGGTCTTTACGATGCTTATGGGCGATGATGTGGAACCGCGCCGGAATTTCATTATTGATAATGCTCATTTTGCGAAAGACTTAGATTTCTAGGGGGAATTATGGACGAAAATACAGTTGACACTTTTGATAAAATAAAGAGTACGAATATTTCAAGCGAGATGCGTAAATCTTTCCTTGAGTATTCCATGTCTGTCATCATTGCACGTGCTTTGCCGGATGTTCGTGACGGACTTAAACCTGTTCATCGCCGTATTCTTTTCGGAATGAATGAGCAAGGAATGTACAGTGATAAACCATATAAGAAATCCGCAAGAATTGTCGGTGATGTCATGGGTAAATATCACCCTCATGGGGACAGTTCTATTTATGATGCAATGGTTCGTATGGCCCAGAGCTTTTCCTACAGGTATGTTCTTGTCGATGGTCATGGCAACTTCGGATCAATTGATGGCGATGGGGCCGCTGCGATGCGTTATACAGAATCCAGGATGTCCAAACTTTCAATGGAACTTTTGAAGGATATTAACAAGGATACTGTTGATTTCTCACCAAACTATGATGAGGAGGAAACGGAACCGGACGTTATGCCGGCTCGTTTTCCGAATCTGTTGGTTAATGGTGCAACAGGAATTGCCGTAGGAATGGCTACAAATATTCCGCCGCATCAGCTTGGAGAAACAATTGATGCGACGATTGCTGTTATGAATAATCCTGATATTACCGTTACTGAATTGATGGAATCCTATATCTATGGACCAGACTTCCCAACAGGAGGCTATATTCTCGGACGTGCAGGGATTCGTCAGGCCTATGAAACCGGCCGGGGAAGTATCGCTGTTCGTGCAAAAGTTGATGTTATTGACATTGAAAGCGGAAAAAAAGCGATTATTGTCAAGGAAATTCCCTACCAGGTTAACAAAGCAAATCTCGTTGATAAAATTGCTTCGTTAGTTCGTGAAAAAACGATTGAAGGAATTACTGCGCTTCGCGATGAATCCAATCACGAAGGAATACGAATTGTTATTGAATTACGGCGTGATATTCAGGCGGAAGTTATTCTGAACCAGCTATATCGCTTAACTGCACTACAGACTACATTTGGAGTCAATATGCTTGCCCTGGTGAACAGAACTCCGAAATTGATGGGATTAAAAGAAATTCTTGAACATTACATTAATCATCAGATTGATGTTACTGTACGCAGAACTGAATTTGATTTACGCAAAGCAAAAGACAGAGCTCACATTTTAGAAGGTCTGATCATTGCTTTGGATAATATCGATGAGATTATTTCTATCATACGATCTTCGACAGATGATCCGCAAGCAATTAACCGTATGGGAGAGAGGTTTGGATTAAGCGAAATTCAGGCTAAGGCAATCCTAGATATGCAGCTGCGTCGTTTAACAGGATTGCAACGGACAAAAATTGAGGATGAATATAAGACATTGCAAGCCTTGATTTTAGATTTGGAAGATATTCTATCAAATCATAGCCGCGTTCTCGATATTATTCGTGAAGAGCTAACTCAGGTTAAAGAAAAATACAACGATAAGCGCTTATCAGAAATCATAGAATCTGATTATGATGTTGAAGATGAAGATTTGATTCCGGTCGAAGATATCGTGATTGCATTATCATTGAACGGATATATTAAGAGAACGACGCTCGATAACTATCATGTTCAAAATCGTGGAGGTAAAGGAATTAAGGGAATGTCAACCCATGACGACGATGTCGTTGATCAATTTATTTCGATGTCAACTCACGATTATCTGCTTTTGTTTACAAATTTTGGTAAAGTCTACCGAATTAAAGGATATCGAGTTCCGCAAGCAAGCCGACAATCCAAAGGTATACCGGTTCAGAATCTCTTAAATCTTGATGCCGACGAAAAGGTAAAAGCACTTGTTAAGGTTTCCAACGATTCAGAAGCAAAATATTTGTTCTTTGTGACAAAGAACGGGCTTGTTAAACGTGTTGAAGTCTCTGAATTTGAATCAATTCGTCAGAATGGCAAGATTGCGATTTCTCTGAAGGATGATGATGAACTTGTAGCTGTTCGATTGACAAATGGAACCAATGAAATCATTATTGGTGGATCAAATGGTAAAGCTGTTCGCTTCTCAGAAGCAGGAGTTCGTTCCATGGGACGCAGCGCGTCAGGTGTGAAAGGATTCAATGTAGATGGTGGTTCTGTTGTCGGTGTAGCCACAGATAATCAAGGACAGTTTATCCTATCTGTTACCGAAAAAGGTTACGGTAAGAAGACAGAAATAAGTGAGTACCGTTTGACATCCCGTGGTAAGAAGGGTGTTAAGACAATTAATATTTCTGAGAAGAATGGACCTTTGATTTCGTTACGCGCCGTTAACGGAGATGAAGATGCCCTGATTATTACTGATGAAGGGGTTGTTATTCGAATATCTCTTGAAAATGTAGGTGAGTATAGTCGGAATACCAGAGGCGTCAAATTGATTAATGTTGGTGAAAATAACATTGTCTCTTCTGTTGCGATTGTCGATAAGCAATCCAATGAAGATGAAGAAGCATCTGTTGAAAATGTAGAAGAGAATTAAATTCAAATCCTTGTAGTGAATTTTGATTGAACTATATCATCAAAGTGATCTACGAGGATTTTTTAGAATAATCGGTTATCACGAAAAAAAAGTGGATAATTCACGATTATCTTGACTATTTATATTAAAGTCTCTAGAATACTGGTATAAACAATGACGGGAATAGTGTAGTTAACCTAAATGAAGAGAGATAATGTTTGGTGAGAATTATCTTAGGTTGTACAGTTCCACCCCTGAGTGAAAGAAAACTTTCCGGCTTCAACCGTTATTGATTGAGTGGTATGTTTCACGTGAAACATACAAGAAGGGTGGCAACACGTACATCGTCCCTTTGGATGATGTTTTTTTATTGAAAGAGAGGCACTTATGCTAGATATTAATTTGTTCAGAGAAAATCCAGATTTGATTAAAGAAAATTGTAAAAAGAAGTTTCAAGATGATAAAGTTGAACTAGTCGATGAAGTTGTAGCGCTGGATATCGAGTATCGTGCTGCAAAAACTAGAGCTGATCAATTAAGAGGTCAACGAAATCAAATCAGTAAGCAAATTGGTGCTTTAATGGCTCAAGGACGAAAAGATGAAGCTGAAAAAGTTAAGCTTGAGGTTACTTTGCTTGCAGCCGAGTTGGAGACGATTGAGTTAACTGAACAGCCGCTGCTTGATTCAATACGGTCAAAATTAATGGTAATTCCGAACATTATTGATCCAAGTGTACCGATTGGTACTGATGATAGTGAAAATGTTGAACTATACCGGGAAGGTGATTTTTCACCTAAATCTTTTGATATTCCTTACCATACAGAGATTATGGAAAGCTTTAGGGGGATTGATTTGGATAGTGCAAGAAAAGTCGCAGGAAATGGATTTTATTATCTAATGGGTGATATTGCACGATTACAGTCAGCAATAATTTCATATGCTCGTGATTTTATGATTGATGCTGGATTTGAATATGTTATACCTCCTTATATGATTCATGAAAGTGTCGTCAGTGGAGTCATGAGTTTTGCAGAAATGGAAAATATGATGTATAAGGTTGAAGGCGAAGATTTGTACTTGATCGGAACCAGTGAACATTCAATGATCGGCAAGTTTATTGATACGATTCTAAAACCAGAGGATTTGCCATATACATATACAAGTTATTCAGCATGTTTTAGAAAGGAAGTTGGTGCTCACGGAATCGAAGAGAGAGGGCTCTATAGAGTCCATCAATTTGAAAAACAGGAAATGATTGTTGTTTGTGCTCCAGAAGAAAGTAAGCAATGGTTTGAAAAACTTTATAAAACATCAGTTTCTTTCTTCCGAACATTGGATATTCCCGTTCGTGTATTAGAGTGTTGTTCTGGGGTTCTGGCCGATCTGAAGAGCAAAAGCGTTGATGTTGAGGCATGGAGTCCACGACAAGAAAAATTCTTTGAAGTTGGAAGTTGCTCGAATCTTACTGATGCCCAAGCTCGCCGTCTGCAGATTCGTATAAACGGTAAAGAGGGTAAAGTATTTGCCCATACATTGAATAATACAGTTGTTGCACCGCCAAGAATGCTAATCTCTTTCCTTGAAAATAATTTGCAAGAAGATGGAAGCATCCTGATTCCCAAGCCATTGCAAATGTATATGGGTGGTAAAGAGAAAATTGAAAAAAAGTAAACGATTAGCTTGAGTGTTTCACGTGAAACATTAAGAGGAGAAATCCTCTTTTTTAAACAAGTAGAGACTTGCTTTTAACCGTGATAACTGATACAATTCTAAATGCTACTACAACATAATCTTTTGAACCAGGTCAGGGTAGGAATACAGCAGCCTTAGAAAAGCTCTTATGTGTGTGGTGGCTTTTTTATTAGGCTAAGGAGACTGATAATGACACATAGTGAATTCATGCATTTAGCAGTTATCGAAGCAAAGCAAGCAAGAGATGAAGGTGAAGTACCCGTTGGTGCTGTCATTGTAAAAAATGGTGTTGTAATTGCTAAAGCCCACAACCAGAAGGAAGTATTGAATAACGCAACATGTCATGCAGAGCTCATTGCGCTGCAAGAGGCTTTTCAAGCGGTCAAATTAAATTCATTGGAGGATTGTGATCTTTACGTTACTCTGGAACCTTGCATGATGTGTACAGGAGCAATCTCATTATCGAAAATCCGAAAGGTATATTGCGCTGCAAAAGATCCGAAAGGCGGATTTATCACATCAAATTATCATGTTGAACATGATAAAGGAATAAATCATCGGCCGGAAGTAGAATTTGGCTTATTGGAAGAAGAAAGCAGCAAAATCCTTATTGAGTTCTTTAAAGAAAGAAGAAAACAAGGATTCAAGGCGAGTATCGTAAGGACGAAAGAGGCTCTTGAAAAGTGTTTTGAGATCCGTAACACGGTTTTCGTGATTGAACAGAATGTTCCTATTGAAGAAGAAATTGATGGACTCGATTCATTGGATGCAAATTGCATCCATATATTGGCTACAGTGAACGAGATAGAGGCAGGAACACTTCGCATTATACCAAAAGCAAATAAAGAGTTTAAAATAGGGCGCGTTGCAGTTTTGAAGGAATTCCGAAAACATAAAATCGGCTTAAAAATGATGAATTTTGCTGAGAAAGTCATAAAAAACTCAGGAGGGAATGAAGTTATCCTTGAAGCTCAACTACAGGCAAGAGGATTTTATGAAAGATTAGGTTATTGTGAAGAGGGGGAAATATTTCAAGACGCAGGCATTGACCACATAAAAATGAGAAAGCAACTTTAAAATAAATAAGATATTAAAGACCCACTAGCACTTCTACTCAATGCTAGTGGGTCTTTTGTTGTATTGTTACAATTAATCAAAGGATACTATTTTGGAAAGAAAGAAGTGGTGGTAACTTTTTTTCGATCAGCGACAATGGATTTTAAGATTGAGATACCAGTGTTATTGATTAGTAAGCTATTTAGAGTATATCCTGATGCGTCCGTAATAAGAAGAATATCACTTCCGTTCTCGGAAATTGTATTTCCAGAGAGGTATGGGGTTAATTGAGAGACATCTTCCTTCGTTAATTCATAATAATCATAACTTGAAGAATTTGCTTCAGGGCCATAAGGTTGAAGGACGTAGGAAGTCTGCAATGATTGCGGGACGTAATACGGCATATTGGTATGGTCATTTTTAAGAAGATACAAAAATTGAGTACTCTCACTTGAAACATACTGTCCGGAGGAGGTGGAAGAAAGGAATGCTTGGTCTAGATTTAATGTACTTAAATAGCTGAGTGTTTTGCTAAAGCGAGAATCAATGATTACTGAACTGTTTTCAACATAATTCTGATCTTGAAGATTTTGGTAATTAAGAGTGAATTTAAAAGTGCTTGAGTTATCGCTAATCAATTCGGTGTTGAGATTTAAAAGATCATCCTTTAATGAATCGGTAAATGTTTTTGAATCGAAACTAGGAATCGAGGTTAGATTTACTTCTTGATTATAAATATCAGCAAGAACTAGAAATGACGAAGAACGTTTTGATAAAATTGGGAAATGAGATTTTAGGAATGATTCATTTTTATACAAAGCTTCAAAGAGTTTTAACTTATTCGAGTTGATTGATCGGGAAATATCATAGGTTTCTCCGGTTTTCAGAACATACTTTATATTAACAGTAGAGTCCACCTGATTATTCGGGTCTTTATTCCAAGGGTAGGTATCACTTGTTGAAGAGAGATTATTCTGTAACGAAGAAATCATTTTAATATCGTCTTTTGATTTGAACATTAGTTTCTTCTTCGTTGAATAGAGATTGGAAAAATCATAGACTTCAACGACGACATACGAAACCGAGGAGGCATTCGGTGTATAGTTCGAAAGGCCAAAGACATTTGTTGACAGTGCGCTGATAAAGAGACCTACAGAGATAACCGCAATAATTGAATACCGTCCGGTTGTAATCAGAATGCGTTTAAATGATCGACTTGCAATGGCATTAAAAACGATATAGAAAATATAGACAATGATTATAGGAACAGCATATAGGGCAATTGATTGGCTTATATCTGGTGATGTACTCACAAATATTGACAGGAACATAAGAAGCAACGAAATAGTTGATACAGTAGTTACAATAGCGTTAAACCATCTATTCGTGAATGAGGTGCCTGCTTTGAAGAATTGTTTTGACTGAAAAATTAAACTGCTTACTGTATTAACAAGAACGGTGATAATAAACCAATATAAAATCATGAACAAGATGGATAGGACGGCACTATTAAGTGATATTCCGCGGACACCATCACTAATGTAGGTGTTTATATACATGTATATGGAGATAATCGGAGAAATATACTTCATTAGAATTGGTTCTAGGTAAAATGAAGATGAAAGCTGAGTTGAGCTGATAATAGCAAGGGTTATATAGATGACAAAGGGAAAGATATGAATAATTCCAGTGAATAAGAATGAATTCAGTAATGTTCCCGTATTGTTGCTTACAAAATAACTGAGAGAAACTAGACTCGCAACCATGACGGAGAAGAAAAGAATGAAAAGACCGAAATAAAGGCTCCAGTTTTGGTTTCCTGGGATTGCGGTAAATGCCGATGTCGATACACCTACGATTAAACTGATAATGAAGACAATCAGACTCGGGATAAGAATAATCAAAACGTAACCAATAAGCTGAGTTAAGAATAAGTTAACACGTTTGATCGGAAGTGCATAATAGACATCAAGTGCTTTTTTGCTATGAAGATAACTGTTAAGAGTGAGGGGTAGAATTATGGATGTAAAAATTCCAATTAATGTAAATAAATAAAGTGTATTGATAAAAATGTCGAAACGATTCGTTCCAAGCGAATATGAGGAGCTGATCAAGAAATAGAGGAGCGGAAACACAGCAAATAATAAAGTTCCAATCATCAGCATAGTATGCTTATTTGATTTAAGTAAAAAAGCTAAATAACGAGTGTTGAGTCTTGCACTAAATGGATTTTCCATATCCACGGCCCTCCATTTCATAGACAAAGAGTTCTTCTAGATTAAGCGGAAGTTGATCAATGATCAAGGGATTAAGTTTGGCTAACCCACGGTTAACTTCAGCACTGCTTCCTCGAAGGATGATTGTAAATATTTTCCCATTTCCATCAATGTGGAGCGGCTTTAAAAAATCAAATCTAGAGGGATCCACGGTCTCATTAAATCCGAGTTGAAACTTATGATATTGAGTTCTATAGCTGTCAATTGTATCACTTAAGACAATCTGTTTGTTGTCAATCAGCGCAATATTATCGCAAATATCTTCAAGTTCACGTAAATTATGGCTTGAAACGATAACGGTTAGGTGTTTATCAATAATCAGATCAGCAATATGCCGCTTGAGATTCAGTCGCATGACAGGGTCTAATCCATCAAAAGCTTCATCCAATAAGACAATTTTTGGATCGATAGACAGAGAAAGTATTAATGATGCTTGGCGCTTCATTCCTTTTGAAAAGGTATTGATTTTTGCATGCTCCTTGATAGGAAAAACCTGAAGCAATGACGAATAGATTGTTTCTGAAAAATCAGGATAAAAACTCTGATAGAAAGCTTTCATATCCTTTAATGAACTGTTTGGCAAGTAGTACCAATCGTCACTGACGAAAGAGATTGTTTTCTTAATATTGGGGTTGTTATAGACTGACTGTTCATCAACAAACGCTCTACCTCCGGTTGGTTTTATGACACCGGAGATGATTCGCAATAAAGTTGATTTTCCCGAACCATTCGGTCCAACAAGACCAAATACGGATCCTTCAGGAATCATCCAATCAACCTTTTCTAATATTCTATTGGTATCAAAAGTCATTGATACCTGTTGTAATTTAATCATGGTAAACCTCCTCAAGAGCAGACTTCATTAATGATTCAAGGTCTTTCTTGGATAGACCGAGATTTTGAGAATCAGAGAATAGTGCAGTTATTTCTGTGAACACTTTTTGCTTGATTAA